>JAQBTY010000267.1 GCA_027624735.1 Pseudomonadota bacterium
GCGATGCGCCGGAAGACGCCGCGACCACGCTGGATGCCATCGGGCGCGTCGTCGCGCCGGGCTTCATCGACATTCATACGCATTACGACGCCCAGATCATCTGGGATCCCATGCTATCGGTTTCGCCCTGGCATGGCGTCACCACGGTCGTCTTCGGCAATTGCGGGTTTGGCATCGCGCCGACACGCCCGGAACATCGGCAGATCATCATGCAGACCCTGGAGAAGGTCGAGGGCATGAGCTTGAAGGCCATGGAGGCCGGGCTGGCCGGCTGGCCGTTCGAGACTTTTCCGCAGTACATGGATGCCATCGCAAATCAAGGCTCGGCGATCAATATTGGCGTGCTTGTCGGGCACTCACCGACGCGGCTCTACGTGATGGGCGAGGATGCCATGGAGCGCAAGGCCACCGATGCGGAGGTCGAGAGCATGCGGGGCGTCGTCCGCGAGGCGATCGACGCCGGCGCGCTGGGCTTTTCTACCTCGCAGGCCGCCAGCCATGTCGGCTTCGAGGGCCGCCCGGTGCCGAGCCGGTTGGCCGATATCTCCGAAATCCGGGCGCTCGCCGGGACGCTGGGCGAGGCCGGCGGACGGACCCTTCAGATCATCGTCGGGCAAACGCCCTGGTACGACGAATTCGTTAATTTGTCGCAATTGTGCGGCGGCAATCTGACCTGGACTGCGATGTTGACCGGCCGACCCCCGCCTGACGATCATCGCTCGATCCTGCGCCGCTTCGCGGAGCTGGTCGGTCGCGGCCATCGCCTGTATCCGCAGGTCGCCTGCCGCCCGCTTTTGCATGAGCTCACCTTTTCGGCGCCCTATGATTTCGAGCGCAGGCTACCGCTGTTCAACGCGGTCTCCGGGGCCGATCACGAGGGCAAGAAGCGGCTTTACGGCGATACGGAATTCCGCGACAGCTTCCGCGCTCTGATGTCGCCGGGCGGCGGCGACGAGCAGGAGATCGTGCTCATGCGCCACGCCTTCGATGGGATGTCGGTCCAGTCCTGCCCCCATGACCCCACCCTCGAGCAGCGCCTGGTCGCCGATATCGCGGCCGAACGCGGCGCGCATCCGGCCGACGTCGTGCTCGACCTCGCCATCGAGTCGGACCTCGCGATGCGCTTCATGGTCCCGCTCGCCAATCACGACGAGGATGACGTCGAGGAAGTTTTGCGTGACCCCAACACAGTCCTCGCCCTGTCCGACGCCGGCGCCCATATGAGCCAACTATGCGATTCCTGCTACTCGACCCACCTGCTCGGCCACTGGGTGCGCGAGCGTGGCTCGTTCACGCTGGAAGCGGCCGTGCGCATGCTCACCGCGCGGCCGGCCGAGGTCATGGGCATCACCGATCGCGGACGTCTGACCGCAGGCCTGGCCGCCGATGTCGTGGTGTTCGATCCCGCGACCGTCGGCGCGGGCGCCTCGGAGCGGGTCTACGATCTGCCCGGCGGTGCCGACCGCATGATCGCCGAGGCCTTCGGCATCGACGCGGTCATCGTCAACGGCATCCTGGTCAGGCACGGCGGCACTGACACCGTGGACCCGGCGGACCCTGAGGGCAAGCTGCCAGGCAGGCTGTTGCGGAATGGCTGTGCCCAAGGCTGATCGCGCGCCCGGCGCCGCTGCGGGAGCGAGGCGGATACCCGACCACGTCGGCAGCCTGTCACGCGTTATTGGCGAAAGTCCGTGCGGCGACCGGGAGGGAGTCTATCGAGCCCGCATGTCCGCTTAGGGTTGTGACCTCAACCGGTCCTTTTACACCGCGCTGGAGAGTTCTGCTTTATCGCTAAAAGCAGACATGGATCGGCGGGCAAAACCGGACCTGGTCCTGTTTATCGGGCAGGCGCTCACCGGCGCGTCTTAGTGCGCCGGTGAGCATTTCGCCATGGGGCGGGCCTTGCCGCCCTTACTTCATGTTCATGACCAGCTTGAGCTTCGCCAGCTTAGGCGCTGACATGCCGTACATTTTTTTGACCAGCCGTTGCACTTCCTGGCCAGTGGCAGGGTCGATGGAAAGCCGTACTTTCTTGGCTTCGGCGAGAAAGGCCGGGTCTTTCATGGTCTTGTTAAAGGCCTGGCGGATTATCCGGACCCGGTCGGCGGGCGCGCCGGGGGTCATCACATAGGGGCGGCCAAACACCATCTGGGCCATGAAATTTTCCACCAGCTCCCGGTCCGCCGGCTTCTTGATGTAATCCCACACCGTTGGCACGCCCATCTTGTCCATGGTCTTGTTGGGGTTGAGCGAAGCCTGCAGGATGATGTTGACGATCTTGTCCTTCACCCAATAGGACTTGGCGCTCATCAGGCTGGAATAGCCATAGCCGCAGATGCCCTGGATCTCGCCGGTCTCCACCGCGTGGGTAACTTCCTTGCTGCCCTTGTAGCCCTTGATCAGCTTCACCTTGGCGCCCCCCAGATTATAGAGGATCGAGGTGAAATCGTGGGTCGGCGACCCACGCTGGGTGGAGCCCATTATGATCTCCCGTTTCTGCAAATCCTCGTAGGTGAGAAAACCGGATTTCACCGATGTGATGCAGGTGAGCGTGATCGCATTGGCGCTGCCCACATAGTTGAAGGTGAGTGGGTCATATTTTCCCTTCTTGCCGAACAGCGGCTCGAGAACGGCGCCGGGGAAGATTGCGGCCATGTTCAGGCCGTTCTTCGGCGCGATCTTCGAATACCAGGCGGTGAGCTTGCGGCTGCCGGCGCCCGGCTGGTTGACGAACACGATGTTCGGGTTGCCCGGGATATGCTTGCCGATATGGTGGCCGACGGTGCGAGCATACCGGTTATAGCCGCCGCCGGGGCTCGAGCCGATATACATCGTAAAACTCTTGCCTTCTTAGAACGACGCCGCTTGCGCCGGAGCGGTAATCGGTGGCGACGCGAGAAGCAGCCCGAAAACGGTCAGGCATAAGGCTGTAAATTTAACAGGTGACATAATGCATCTCTCCCTTTGACACTGGCGTTTATGGGTTATTGATTGTTGGGCGGAATGCCGGAAGGGGCATCGTAGGATGAAATTTGGTTTGGCCGCAATTGCGGGCTTGGCGGCGCTATCGGCGGCGGCGGCGCTCCCTTCGCCAAGTCTGGCCGGTCCGATTCACGATCCGAACCGGTTGCTGTCACAAAAATCGTCCGACACGGTCCTGCAAGCGGCCGCGGTTTTCGCGGAACTCACAGGGCGCCGGATGTTGGTGATCGTCTTGCCCAAGGGCCGCGTTCCGGATTTTTCCACGCTTGAGTCCCTGGCGAGCGTGCCGTCGGTTTGGAAATCTCCCCAGGCAAATATCGGGATCGTTTTCGCATCCTCGCCCGATGACACTGCCGGGCGGCTGTTGATCGTCGATCCAGTCTGGCGAAAGGTCTTGCCCGCGCAGTGGAATTTCATGTTCCCTCAGCGCCTGGCGCAAAAATTCGGTGACGAGCCGTTCGAGCGGCGGGTGGTGCTGAGTGCGCAGTATCTCGCGACGGTTTTTCCCGACAAGCTCGCGTTCGTCCTCAAACCGCGCGGCGGCAAGCTCGACGACGCGTCCCTGAAATTCTCGCGCGGTTCCTATATCGGCCTGGAGATACTCGGCTATTTCATCGTAATTTTCACCGCCTTCCGGACCTTCTGGCCGGCCCGGCTGCGTGACGAAGACCAGGACGATTTCAGCAACGAACTCCGGCGTCTCAAAAAGGAACGGCAGATATGGTGATCGGCGCCGTGAGGCGAAATTCAGCAAATTGCGGTATCTGGATACCGTATTTCTACTATGCATGGGGTTGATCCTCGAAAAAAAGGGTTTTTTTACGACCGACCGTCAGAGTTCCGGGTGGGCCCCACCCAGAGCCCCTGAAATTAGACAGGAACCCGTTGGCGAATTCGATGGCGACAAGGCGTGATTCGCGCCGCCATGGTGTATAAAGCGCGCCATGGCCAAGGGCACTGCCGTACCGACCGAACCGAAGGATGTTCCGCTTGAGGAGGCGCTGGGCCAGCGCTATCTCGCCTATGCGCTGTCGACCATCACGTCGCGCTCGCTGCCCGATGTCCGCGACGGGCTGAAGCCGGTTCACCGGCGCATCCTCTATGCCATGCGCCAGTTGCGGCTCGATCCCAACCAGGGCTTCAAGAAATGCGCCCGCGTCGTCGGCGATGTGATCGGTAAGTACCATCCCCATGGCGATACCGCGGTCTATGACGCCATGGTCCGGCTGGCGCAGGAATTCGCGGTGCGCTATCCGCTGGTCGAGGGCCAGGGCAATTTCGGCAATGTGGACGGCGATTCCGCGGCGGCCATGCGCTATACCGAGGCGCGGCTGACCGATTATGCGCTCGCCATGCTGGACGGGCTGGATGAGGATGCCGTCGATTTCCGGGAAAATTACGATGGCACCGAGCAGGAGCCGGCGCTGCTACCGTCGTCCGTGCCCAATTTGCTGGCCAACGGCGCGACGGGAATCGCGGTGGGCATGGCGACCTCCATCCCGCCCCACAATCTGGATGAGATCTGCCAGGCGCTGGCCCATCTGATCAAGTTCCCCAAGGCGACCATCGACAAGCTCCTGAGCTTTATGCCCGGGCCCGATTTCCCGACCGGCGGCATTCTGGTGGAAACGGCGGAGAATATCCGCACCGCCTATCAGACCGGGCGCGGCAGCTTCCGTCTTCGGGCGCGTTGGGAAGTGGAAAAGCTGCAGCGCGGTCAGTGGCAGATCGTGGTCACGGAAATCCCGTACCAGATCCAGAAGAGCCGCCTGGTGGAAAAAATCGCCGAGCAGATGCAGGCGCGCAAGATGCCCATGCTGGAGGATATCCGCGATGAATCGGCGGCGGATATCCGCCTCGTGCTGGAGCCCCGCAACCGGTCCATCGAGCCCGAGATCATGATGGAGACACTTTTTGCCCATACCGATCTCGAGGTTCGTATTCCGCTCAATCTGAATGTTCTGGATTCGGAAACCGTACCGCGGGTGATGGATCTGCGCGAAGCGCTGCAATGCTTCCTCGATCACCGGCACAATGTTCTGGTGCGGCGCACCGAAAACCGGCTGATGAAAATCGAAGCCCGGCTAGAGGTGCTGGCCGGCTATATGATCGTCTATCTCAACCTCGATGAGGTCATCAAGATCATCCGCGAGGAAGATGAGCCCAAGAAAAAGCTCATGAAACGCTGGACGCTGACCGACAATCAGGCCGAAGCGATCCTCAATATGCGGCTCAGGTCTTTGCGCAAGCTCGAAGAGATCACGATCCGGGAAGAAATTGAAGGGCTCGAAGGCGAGCAGAAGACGCTCAAGAAGCTGATACGTGACAAGGATGTCCGGTGGAAACAGATCGGCGACGAAATCGCCGAAATGCGCAAGAAGTTTGGCCAGAAGACAGAGCTGGGCGCCCGGCGGACGGTGATCGGCGACGCGCCGAGCGCGGCCATCGTGCCGCTGACCGCCATGATCGAACGCGAGCCGATCACGGTGATCTGTTCGCAAAAAGGCTGGATCCGGGCGGCCAAGGGACATTTGGAAGATGCCTCGTCGCTGAAATTCAAGGACGGCGATCGCAGCCGCTTCCTGTTCCAGGCGGAGACCACCGACAAGATCATACTGCTCGGCACCAACGGCCGGTTCTATACCATCGGTGGCGACAAACTGCCCAGCGCGCGTGGCCATGGTGAGCCGGTGCGCCTGATGATCGATCTGGCCAACGATCACGATATCGTCGCGCTGTTCAAGCATGTCCCGGGGCGCAAGCTCCTTGTCGCGTCGAGCGATGGGCGCGGCTTCGTCGTACCCGAAGATGACGTAATCGCCCAAACCCGTACCGGAAAACAGGTGCTCAACGTCTCGGGCGGAGCAGAAGCGTGCACCTGTTCCGAGGTCGAGGGGGATTCCGTCGCCGTCATCGGCGAAAACCACAAGCTCATCATTTTTCCGCTCGACGAGTTACCCGAAATGACACGGGGCCGTGGCGTCAAGCTGCAGAGTTACAAGGATGGCGGGCTGGCGGATGCCCGGACGTTCACGCTTAAGGAAGGGCTTTCCTGGAAAAGCGGCGACCGCACCCGGACGGAAACCGATCTGATCGCCTGGGTCGGCAAACGCGCCCAGGCCGGCAGGCTTGCGCCAAAAGGGTTTCCGCGCTCCAATAAATTTGGTTAGAGGCGCGGACTTGAGCGTGACGATTTTACGTTCGCGCATATTCAGATTAGCTTGGCGCAAAGAACCCCTTGATGAGCTTCGCTCCTCAAGCCTCCCACAGCGCAAACGCGCTGCGGGTCCCTCCCTCTCC
>JAQBTY010000268.1 GCA_027624735.1 Pseudomonadota bacterium
AAGAAAATATCCCTCAGTTCGGCAATGTCGGCACTGTTGACTGTCTTATCCACCGGATTTGCCGCCATTTCAGCGATAAACCGAACGCCATCGGTAATCTGTTTCAATTCGTCCGTCGTCACAGAAGCCTTGACGTCCGGACCGAACATTTCACGGCTCATGGTAACATGAATCTCGACGATGTCCGCCCCCATCGCCGCCGCCGCCAAGGAGGGATAAATCTGGCCGGAATGGTCTGAAAGCCCGACGGCGCTGCCGTACCGGTCACGAAACTCACCCAACATATTGAGTCCTATTGATTCCGCCGGTGACGGATACTGTGTCGTACACTGCATAACCGCGAGAGGGACATCATAGCCTTTTACCAGCGCCACCGCTTCATCAATCTCAGCGAGAGGGCTCATGCCGGTGGACAGCATCACCGGCAGCCGCGTTTCGCACATCATTTCAACCATCGGGAAATTAGTAACCTCGCCCGACGCGATTTTCCATCCGGCAACGCCGACTTGTTTAAGGAGCTCCGTCGCTTCCATGGAAAAAGGCGAGCTCAAAAATAGCAGGCCGGCCTTGTCGGCATGCGCCTTCAACCCGTGCCATTGTTCGGGGGTGAATTCCATCCGGCGCCAGTAATCGTATCTCGATTCGTCCTGTGGGCTAAAACGGGTCCGCCAGGGCTCGGACGGTGTGCTTTCGGCGGCGGCGATGTGGGTCTGAAATTTCACCGCATCCGCGCCGGCGGCCGCAACCGCGTCAACATAAGCATGCGCCATGCCCAGCGAGCCATCATGGGCCTGGGCGATTTCTCCTACGATCGTGCATCGCTTCCCGTTCACGGGATCGTGCAGCCAGCTTTCCGAAACAAATGTCATGAATTCATTTTGCCTATCAGGGACCTGGGCCACATTAACGGGAGACACGCTTGTTGCCAATTCGCCGCTACACCGTCATTTTGATCTTTTTGCCGCTTAAATTCGATGCCAGATTCCGAAAACAGGGAGCCCTCCATAAAAAACCCTCGTATCTGGGTTCTCCATGGTGCGCGAACCGGCGATAACCAGCAGGTTAGCGCGCTCGCCAGGGCACTTGGCTGGGTGGTCGAGGAAAAGTTTCTGGATTATTCCCCGGCATGCGGCCTTCCTCACTTTCTGATCGGGGCGACGCCCTACACCGTAAAAGAATCGGCTAGGACTCAACTGCGCCCGCCCTGGCCCGATATCGTGATCGCGTCAGGCCGTCGCTCCGTCGCCCCTGCCCGCTGGATCAAACAGCAATCGGGCCATCGGGCGAAGCTGGTTCAGCTGGGACGTCCAAGGGCGCCATTGCACCTTTTTGACCTTGTCATCACAACAGTGCAATACGGTTTACCAGACGCAGAAAACATTCTTTCCCTCTCCCTGCCGCTTCAGTCGCCCCTCGGCACGGAGGATCAGAGTTCGGAACCCCGGTTTGCTGGATTACCGGACTTGCCAAGACCCTGGACTGGTATTCTGATTGGTGGATCCACCTGGCCGTTTATCCTGGATTCCCGCGCGGCTTCCGCGCTGGGCAACGATGTAAACCGGTGGATTGGCCGGTTTGGCGGCAGTGTTCTTATTACCACCAGTCCGCGAAGCGATCCCGAACTGGCAAAAGCGTTAGGAGAGGTCCTTAATGTCCCGCATTTTCTGCATCGCTGGGTAGCCGGCGCGGACAACCCCTACAAGGCCATCCTGCAGTCGGCGGATCGGCTAATCGTAACCAGCGACAGCGTATCCATGCTGGCGGATGCGTGCCGCAGCGGTAAACCTGTAGCCATTTGGAAAACCGGACTCAGAAGAGATCCGTTCAGTAAATTTTTCCTGACATTAGGCAATCAAGCACATCGGGACACGTCCATCGGGATACTGTTGCGGTGGGCAGCGCTTAAAGGGTTGTTTACCCCGCCACGCCATGTTGAGCGCTTGATAAATGCGGTTATTGCCAAAAAGCGCGCGAGTTGGTTTGACCCCGAACGTCCAATCGATAAGCCGTCCGGGCTTTCAGGAGACGACGATATGGAAAAGGCTATTGGCCGTGTCCGAGCCTTATTTGACTAAATCTTGTCCGGCGATGTGGCCATGAAAATCCTTGACCGCGGACAATATCTCCCGGATATGGAGCGATGATCGAAATATTGCGGATTTTCTTTACCGCTAAAGGGACCAACCCCTTCTGTGTATTGGGATTTCTGGTGCTGGCCGGATTGTTTGAAAGCCTGGGCCTGACCACCATGCTGCCAATTCTCGCCTACGCCACCGAAACGGCGCAGGGGTCGTCGCCGGTATATCAGGTCGTTGATCAGATCCTGAATTTTTTCGGTCGGACGCCAGCCATTGGCACGCTGCTTGGTATGTTGGTTGTCGCGATATTCGCCAAGGCCGTGTTTTCAATGATCGCCATGACCTATGTCGGTTTCGCCGTCGCCACCGTGGCGACGGGTTTCCGCCTGCGGATCATCAGGCAATTGCTCGCCGTTCGGTGGAGTTATTTAACCGACCAGTCCATAGGCCGCATCGCCAATGCCGTCAGCGACGAATCGGCTCGTTCGGGAACCGCCTATATGACCGCGGCCAACTTCCTGCGCAGCACGATAGAGACGATCGGTTATACGGTCATTGCGTTTCTTGTGTCCTGGAAGCTGGCAGTGGCCGCCCTGTTCATTGGATGCGGCGTAGCCCTGTCGCTCCTCGTTTTCGTTCAAATCGCGCGCCGCGCGGGTCAGCAGCAAACCCAGCGGACATCCCAACTTGTCACGTCTCTCACCGACACGCTGAACAATATCAAACCGCTGAAAGCCATGGCGCGACAGGGCCTGTTCGCGGTGGTGATGGAAAAACGCATCAACCAGATGAGACGCGCCCTGCGAAAACAGGTGATCAGCACCTACGCGCTCCGGTATATTGAGGAATTCCTGGTGGTTACCGTCATCGCAGCCGGCTTTTATGCCGCAACGACAATCTGGGCCTTGCCCGTTTCGGAAGTCCTGGTGATGGGCGTGTTGCTGTTTACCACCGTCAACAGCATTGGCCGTATCCAGCGCGAATACCAGAAGGCGGTAATTTCGGAAAGCCCTTATAAGGCTGTCCAAAAACTTATCGCGGAGGCGAAGGCCGCGCGGGAACCCAATCCCGGCAAGATTACACCGACGCTGAACAAGGGCTGTGTCTTCGATGCGGTTTCCTTCTCTTACCATAACACCCCCATACTTGATCGCGTATCGCTTGAGATACCGGCAAACAGCCTGACGATCATTACCGGGCCATCCGGCGGGGGCAAGACAACGGTGACCGACCTGCTTCTGGGTCTTTACCCGCCAAAGGCAGGCGGAATTTCGATCGACGGAACATCGATCATCGATATTGATCTGGAACGCTGGCGCGGCATGATCGGGTACGTCCCGCAGGAGCTGATCCTTTTTCACGACACGATCTACGCTAATGTCGCGCTGGGCGATCCGGCGATCACAGAGGACGATGTGAAGTCAGCGCTGCAGACGGCCGGCGCCTGGGAATTCGTCTCCGCCCAGCCGGATGGTCTGGCTTCGATGGCAGGGGAGAAAGGAGCCAAGCTTTCGGGCGGTCAGCGGCAGAGGATCGCACTGGCCCGCGCCCTTGCCAAGAATCCCAAGCTTCTCATTCTGGATGAAGTCTCGAGCGCGCTCGACCCGGCGACTGAGCTGGATATATGCGAAAAAATCCGGGCCCTTTGCAACCGCATGACCGTGCTCGCCATCACGCACCGCCCGGCGTGGATCGACATTGCCGATCATGTTTACAAGCTGGAGGGCCAAAAAATACAACGCGTCGATCCAGCCGATGACCATAAACCACGGGCGCTGACGGGCCGCTCTTAGTCAAGATTCTCGGCGCAGGGCCTTTCTCAGTTTGCTTGTGATTTTTATGAGGCCATGAAAGCGGCTGTCCTGGACCGTCGCCCAGCGCTGAAAGTTTCTCACCATGACAGGCGCTGCCTCCCTGGCCGCCAAAGCGACCGCCGCGTCATAACTTGTATCCACCGTCGCTACATTCCGTCTGGCGAGGAACTGCATATAAAAGTTTCGGTGGCTGCGGTCCTCGATAGAAAAACCGCCCCTGGTCAAAAGAACTTCCAGGCTTGCGGGTGAGAGCAGCTGTTTATGAAAGTTGTTCAGGGCCACCCATTGATAAAACCGGCCCTTAGGCTGAAACCGGAGAAGATGGTCAACTTCGTTGTAAAGAAACAGCACACCGCCGGGTTTAAGCGCCGCGTACAACTTTTGCAGATCGGCGGCCGGATCGAAGGAATGGGTGAAGATATGATTGCAGACAATAAGGTCATACGCCGTGCCGTCCGCAAACTTTATGCCGGCGGCATCGAGCTGGCCAACGCCGTCTAGCCCCTGATCGTGGGCATAGCGGATGTTGCTCTCAAAATAGTCGTAGCCATGCAGGGTGCAGTCCGGAAATTGTTCCCTGATCCGCATCAGGAGGGAGCCCGCATCGCAGCGGACATGTGCAATGGTCATGCCGGGCGACAGCACGCCGCGATCCGCCAGGTATCCCAGCAAGGTCCTGGCGCCGGCGGACTTGGCCTGAATATAGTTCTGCGGCGGCGGATAGACCGCGTAATCGCGCCGTTCAAGATGGGCGAACCATTGGTAAAACAGGGGAACGCTTGCCAATGATTGCCGCCGGCGCGCAAATATCACGCTGCAATCCAGACACACGTGATAGAAGCTGTCTCTCATGCCGTCGTTGACACCGTCGATGGCATTAAGGTCATTACGGCAGGCAACCGCCTCCAGATCGCGCCCGCCACAACACGGACACGCCTCGCACTCCGTCATGCAGGCGGCGATTTCCGCGGTGGCGACCGCTAAGTCAGTGGACGATGCCATTATTGCTTCTACTTCCGGAATATTTAACAAACCTCAACAAACCGACCCGCTGGTCGTTTGGCAAGGTCGATAATCGACACAGACGACTTTCCGCTGTCAAGCCGAATAGGTTTGACTGTGCCGATATGTCCCGTCAATAGAGTCGCTCTTCGCGTGGGCTTAGACTCATTTTTCTTAACTAACTCCGGAAGAAGTTGGTCTTCAGGAGCGAGCGTTAAAATGGCGTCCGCGGACGACCGGTTTCAAGATATCAGAGAGGATGACATGCGTTTAAATCTGCGGGGTCACTATCCCGCCGACTCGCGCGCGATGGAAGCGCGTATTTTGTCAGAAAAATCGGAAACCCTCCTTGACTGCCGACCCCATCTGATGACGCCGGACGGTACGGAATGACCGGGTCTGTCGAACACGACGTACCTGGGTTCGGCCGGGTGCCGGTGGTGGAAGGAACCTGCCCGGCCTGTGGCGATAGCGCGTCGGCAAAGGTGGAACGCAGCGATACGCCGCTGGATTGGCCGCTGGGGCGCTGGGGCGCTGCGGCGACTGCGGCTTTGTCTGTCTCTCCCGCGGGCCCGACTACAGCGCACTGTTCACCACCATGGCGTGGGAACGCACCACCCGCGTCGAAGAACAACGCCGCGCGGATCTGCGGCCATATTCATACCGGTTCTCCAAGCTGACGCGCTGGCGCATGGGGCTGCTGCCGCGCACCCGGCCGGTGGATCAGATCATTAGCCATGCCCGCCCCGGCAACGTAGTGGATCTCGGCTGCGGCGATGGCGGGCCACTTAATGGGCTGCCCGACGGGTATATTCCGCACGGCATCGAGATTTCGACCGAGAGCGCGCGCCGCGCGCAGGAAAATTTCACCGCGCGCGGTGGCGAAGCGGTCAACGATGCGGTGCTCACCGGCCCTGAGCGTTTTCCCGAAGGGTTCTTCACCGCCGCCGTGCTGCGCTCCTATCTGGAGCATGAGCCGCAGCCCCGCGCGGTGCTTGAAGCGCTGTTGCCACGGCTTTCTCCAGGCGGGGTCGCGCTGGTAAAGGTGCCCAACTACGGCGGCATCAATTGTCGGGTAATGGGAAAACGCTGGTGCGGGTTCCGCTTCCCCGACCATTTAAACTATTTCACCCCCGCCAGGCTCCGCGCCATGGCGGAAGGCTGCGGTTATCGCGTGGAATTCGGCCTCACCGGCCGACTGCCCACGAGCGACAATATGCACGCCGTGCTGACCCGCCCGGCATGAACTAATACCAAGTCCCGCTGATCACAACCGATGGGCCCATTCTCGGTGCCCGATTGACATGATTTTCCAT
>JAQBTY010000269.1 GCA_027624735.1 Pseudomonadota bacterium
CCCCAACCCTCTCCCCCCCCATGGGGCGGAGAGGGAGTTAATTCAGATCGTACCACTGCGTCCCCCTCCGCCCTTCAGGGGGGAGGGGCCAGGGGAGATGGGCCTTTGTCTGCCACATGACTCCAGTCAAGCCGTCATGCCTTAGGAAAGAAAATGTGGTCCCCTGAATCCATCGCCATCGTCACCGCGGTCTTTCTTGTCGCGGGGCTGGTCAAGGGTGTCGTCGGGATGGGCTTGCCGACGGTGTCTCTCGGCCTGCTCGCGCTTGCTTTCGGGCCAAAGGAAGCCATCGCGCTGATGCTTGTGCCGGCGCTTGTGACCAACATCTGGCAGGGCGTGATCGGTGGCGCCCTGAAGGTTTTATTGAAACGCCTGTGGTCGCTTCTGGCGATGGTCTGCATCGGGGTCTGGATCGGGGCGGGGATGCTGGAACGGGCCGACGCGGCCTACATATCCGGCGGCCTTGGCCTGATCCTTGTGGTTTATGCCGCGATCAGCCTGATGACGCCCCAAGTGGGGTCACCGGGGCATCGGGAAATATGGCTGTCGCCCCTCTTGGGCGGCGTGAACGGCATCCTCACCGGCCTGACCGGAACCTTTGTTGTGCCCGGCGTGCCCTATTTGCAGGCGCTCGGTCTGGATCGCATGGCCCTGGTCCAGGCGATGGGCATCCTGTTCACGATCTCCACCATCGCGTTGGCGGTTTCCCTATCCGGTCACAATCTGTTGCCCCGTGACTTGGGATTGCTATCCGCTATTGCCCTGGCGCCGGCGCTCGTCGGCATGGCGGGCGGTCAGTGGGTGCGTCGGAAAATTTCCGAATCCCTGTTCCGCAAAATTCTCTATTGGAGCCTCGCACTGGTCGGCGCCTATCTGGCCGCGCGGGCGTTTGTCTGATGCTAATTTACGTCAGAAAATGTTGATGGATTGAACAGCAAGGGTTTTTCTGATTTTCTCGATCTGCCCCGCGACCGCGCTGGTGGGCGGCACGAAACTTGATAGAACAGAAACGGATAGGAACCATGCGAGGACTGAAGGGCAAGACGACGGTGGTGACGGGCGGCGCGTCGGGTATCGGGCGGGCGATTGCGTTGCGGCTGGCCGAGGAGGGCGCGCGTCCGGTTATCTTCGACATTGACGAGGTGGGGGCGGCCCGCGTCGCCGACGAAGCCAAGAGCGCCGGCGGCAAGGCCCATGTGCGGCGCTGCGATATCACCGATTACGGGTCGGTTCAGGCGGCGGTGGAATCGTGCGAGGCGGACATCGGGCCGATCGATTTTCTGGTCAACAACGCCGGCTGGGATCTGCCCATGAATTTTCTCGAGACCGATCCCGATTTCTGGCAAAAAGTGATCGGCATCAATCTGATGGGGCCGATCCATCTGCACCATACGGTGGTCGCCCGCATGGCCGAGCGCGGCGCCGGCTGCGTCGTCAATATCGCGTCCGATGCGGGCCGGGTCGGCTCGTCGGGCGAGGCGGTCTATTCCGCCTGCAAAGGCGGCATCATCGCCTTCACCAAGACACTGGCGCGGGAGCTGACGCGGAAGGGCATCCGGCTCAACGTGGTCTGTCCGGGCCCGACCGACACCCCCCTGTTCGACGTGTTTAAATCCTCATCGGGTGACGGTGAGAAACTGGCGTCGGGGCTGGAGCGGGCGATCCCCATGCGGCGGCTCGGGCGGCCCGACGATTATCCCGGCATTGTCGCGTTTCTTCTCAGCGACGACGCGGGCTATATTACCGGCCAGACGATTTCCGTTTCCGGCGGCCTGACCATGCATGGATGACCAACCAATGACCGATGCCGTAACTTACGAAGATATCCTGTATGAGGAGCGCGATGGCGCGGCCTGGATCACCATCAACCGGCCCAAGGTCTATAATGCCTTTCGGGCGAAGACCTGCGACGAGCTGACCCACGCGCTGCGCCGGGCCGGGTGGAACAGGGAAATCGGCGTGATCGTGCTGGGCGGCGCCGGCGACAAGGCGTTCTGCACCGGCGGCGATCAGTCGGACCATGACGGCGCCTACAAGGGTACCGGCACCATCGGTCTGCCCATCGAAGACGTCCATAGCGCCATCCGGGACGTGCCGGTCCCCGTGATCGCCCGGGTGCAGGGCTATTCCATTGGCGGCGGCAACGTGCTGGCGACCCTGTGCGATTTCACCATCGCGTCGGAAAGCGCCAAATTCGGTCAGGTCGGGCCCAAGGTCGGATCGGTCGACCCGGGCTGGGGGACCGCCTATCTGGCGCGCGTGGTGGGCGAGAAGAAGGCGCGGGAGATGTGGTATCTTTGCCGTCAGTATACGGCGCAACAGGCGCTTGAGATGGGGCTGGTCAATTGTGTCGTTCCCGATGACGAGCTTGATGCCGAGATCGAGCGCTGGTGCGCCGAGATCATGGAACGCAGCCCCACCGCCATCGCCATCGCCAAGCGGTCCTTCAATGCCGACAGCGAAAGCATTCGCGCGGTCGGCGCGCTGGGGTTCGAAGCGCTGGCGCTGTTCTATGAAACCGAGGAATCCAAGGAAGGCGGCAATGCCTTCCGCGAAAAACGGAAACCCGAATTCCGTAAAAAGCGCGGTCGCTGATATATGCCGGGACCGCTCGCCGGCATAAAGGTGCTTGATCTCAGCTCGGTGGTGCTGGGCCCGCTGGCGACACAGATCATGGGCGATCTCGGCGCCGATGTGATCAAGATCGAGGGACCGGAAGGCGACACGACGCGCGCGACCGGTCCCGGACGGTCCGATGACATGGCCGCCATTTTCATGGGGCTTAACCGTAACAAACGTTCGTTAGTTCTTGATTTAAAACAAAAAATGGCCTGCGATGCTCTCTGGAAACTGATCGAGACCGCGGACGTTTTTATCCATTCCATCAGGCCTCAGAAAATCGCCAAGCTCGGCTTCGGGCACGAGGCCGTTCTGGCGCGCAACAGCCGGATCGTTTATGCCGGTATTCACGGCTACCGCACAGGGGGACCTTATGAGGGAACCCCCGCCTATGACGATGTCATCCAGGGCCAAAGCGGCGCGGCGGACCTGATGGCGCGGCTGACCGGTGAGCCGCGCTATCTGCCGACCATTCTGGCGGACAAGACCTGCGCCCTGGTGACGGCCTATTCGGTCATGGCGGCGCTGGTGGAACGCGAACGCTCGGGGCAGGGGCAGTTTGTCGAAATTCCCATGTATGAAACCATGGTCGCCTACAACATGGTCGAACATCTCTACGGCCATACCTTCGATCCGCCGCTGGCGCCCATGGGCTATCCCCGCGTGCTGGCGCCATGGCGGCGCCCCTACAAGACCAGCGACGGCTATATCTGCATGTTGGCCTATGTGGATATTCAGTGGCGGCGGTTCTGGATGGAAGTCGGTCGGCCGGAGATGAACGATGACCCGCGGTTCTCGAATCTGTCGAACCGAAGCGACAATATCGCCGAACTCTACCGGATCGCCGGCGATTGTCTGGGCGGGCGAACCACGGACGAGTGGCTGCGCATTTTCCAGGCGCTCGATATTCCCTGCGCGACCATCTCCACGCTGGAGGAGGTAGAGGCCGATCCCCATTTGCAGAAGATAGATTTTTTTCGCAAAATGGAGCACCCCACCGAGGGCAGCATTGTGGTGCCGGACATTCCTGTCCAGTTCAGCCGGACGAAGCCGGAAATGACCCGGTTACAGCCAAAATTCGGCCAACACTCCGTCGAATTGCTGCGCGAAGCCGGCCTGACGGAAGACGAAATTCAGACGCTGCTGGATAGCAAGGCAACCCGCGACGGGCATGTGGCCGCCAAGGGAATGGAGACAGGTGACGCATGAAAACTGTCGGGATCGGTTTTTACTGGGACGATCTGGAAGTCGGTCAGAAATTCAGGACCCTGAACCGCACCATCACCGAACCCGACATCGTCAATTTCATTGGCGTGACCGGTATGGTGGAAACCCTGTTCACCGATTTGTCGTTCGGCGCGCACGGGGGCGGGGTCATGGGCGGGCGCGTCGCACCGGCGGCGCTGAGCTATACCATCATCGAAGGCCTGCTCTGCCAGGCGACCATGCAGACCACCGGCCTGGCCTTGCTCGAGATCCATAAGAAGATTCTCAAACCCGTCTTCGCCGGCGATACAATCCATGCGGAGGTCGAGGTCACGGCGGTCCGCCAGACCAGCAAGGGGGACCGCGGCATCGTCACGACAACCAACAACATCCTCAATCAGGACGGCGCGATGGTGATCACCTACCAGGCCGTCCGCATGATGGCCGGCCGGCCGAAGGGTGAGGGGTAATGCCGTTTTCGCCTGTGGCACCAATGTCGGCGCGCATTTTTTCGCCATCGGTCTCCCAATCTTCGTCATTCGCGGGCGTGACCCGCGAATCCAGCCTTTTTCTTTTCCTGGATCCCCGTGTCAAGCACGGGGATGACGAAAGGGGGGGATAGGAGGCGAGCGACAGCAGGCGCTGATAATGACGCCGCGACACTTTTAAATGAACAGTCGTAAGGAACAAAAAATGACCGTAAGTCTTGGGTATCTGCTGCCGACGCGCGAACGCATCATGGTGGGCGTGCATGAAACCGACCAGATTTTGAGGCTGGGCGACAAGGCGGAGGAAGTCGGGCTCGATTCCGTCTGGATCGGTGATTCGCTGCTGGCCAAGCCGCGTCATGAGCCGCTGGCGCTGATCGCCGCCATTGCCGGGCGGACCAAGCGGATCAAGATGGGCACGGCGGTGCTGCTGCCCATGCTGCGCAACCCGGTGCTGCTGGCGCATCAGGCGGCGACCATCGATCAGATCAGCCATGGCCGGCTGATCCTCGGCGTCGGGACCGGGCGCGATGTGCCGGCGATCCGTAACGAGTTCCTGGCGGCCGGCGTGCCGTTCGAAAAACGCATCGGCACCATGCTCGAAGGCATGCGCCTGTGCCGGGCGCTGTGGGCCGGCGGGCCGGTGGACTGGGAAGGCCGCTGGACTGTGAAAGGCGCGGAACTGGCGCCCGAACCCTATACGCCGGGCGGTCCGCCGATCTGGAGCGGCGGCGGTGTGACGGACGCGCTCAAACGCGCCGGCCGGTATTTCGATGGCTGGTTTCCGTCCGGGGCCGGCAATGGCGAAAGCTGGGGCGAAAGCTGGAAACAGGTGCAGGCGTTCGCGCGGGAGGCGGGGCGCGATCCCGCCGCCATCGTCGGCGCCGCCTATGTGACTATTTCCATTCAGGATGATCTTGCCAAGGCCAATGCGGAACTCGATCACTATCTGGAAAGCTATTACAATTTGCCGGCCGCGCAGATCCGTAGCCAGCAATATTGCTTTGCCGGCGATCTTTCCGCCGCCACGGCGTGGGTGCGCGGGTTTGTCGAAGGCGGCGCCAGCCATATCTGCCTGCGTTTCACGGGGAGCGATGATGAACGTCAGATGGAAACACTGGCGGCGCTGCGCGAAAAGCTTTCCTGATTGCGTGAGGATCGCCTGAACCATGGCGCACTGTCCCTGTGGCTTCGGCTCCGATCTGGATGAATGCTGTGGCCCCATCCTGGGTGGCGCGCCGGCGCCGACCGCTGAAGCGCTGATGCGGTCCCGCTAACGGCGTTTGTTCGCGGCGATAGGGATCACATCGAAAACACCTATGCCAGGGAAGCGCGCGCCAGGGAAGCGCGCGCCAGGGAAGCGCGCGATGGTGTCCTTCAGCCGGGTGTGACGGACGCGCTCCCTTCGGTCGAATGGGTCGGGCTGGAAATTCTCGACACAGTCAACGGCGGCGTGGACGATGATGCCGGGGTGGTCGAGTTCACGGCGCGCTACAGGAAAGACGGCGCATTGCTGGCGCATCGCGAACGATCGAATTTTCGCCGCGAAGAAGGGCGATGGCTCTATGTCGACGGCGATGTCAATCCCAGGGCGGCGCCCCGACGGGTCGACAAGACCGGACGCAACCAGCCCTGCCCCTGCGGGTCAGGAAAAAAATTCAAAAAATGTTGCGGTGTCTGACGCCGCCTCTTTGCGCGGAACGTCCGGCCTTCTCCGTATATATACCAGCAGTATTCACACGAGTTCCCAAGCCGCGCCATTTTGCCTACCTATCCCGAATTATTCACGGTGCGGCGTTTAATGGTTGGTGAGCATGGATTAACCTGTTGAGATTCTGT
>JAQBTY010000270.1 GCA_027624735.1 Pseudomonadota bacterium
ATAAAGCGGATTAGCGCCCACCAATATGATCGAAAAGCCTCGCCAACTCTCCGTGAGTGGCGTTACTAAATTCATGACACTGCCTTGGCTTGTATCTGTATCGAACTGTGGAAAATTATGTCGGCGGACTTGAACCATATGCTTCCCCTCCTTAACCGGCATACGCCAGCAGAGCCCATGACAGGAAACAGGTTGTCATGGCTATCAATGCAAACGCTACGCTGATCCTCATCGGGACCCCTTTGAAAAAATGAAATCAATACACATCAGTTATCTTGCAAAAGTTATCTTGCAAATTCCGTGCCAACTTTCGGCTTTTAATTAATTTCAACAACTTAGCGTTAACCTTAACGGGTGAAAAATCCCGGATTGTAAAGAATTCCGACACGTTTGGTCGATTTCAGGGATTTGGGCGAAAAATGTATGCGGCGGTGACAAATTATATCAACGGTCATTGAGTTGGCCTTCGTGTGCCGTACCCGGATTCGAGTTCCGGGACCGCGTTGCGTCGATGTGAATTGAAGAGAATATCACGGCGCCACGATCACCATGGCAGAATCCTTATGTTGAACGTGTGATCGACGCCCTTCGACGGGAATGGCTGGATCACGTGATCATCCTCAACGAGCGGCATTTGCGGCACATTCTCGGCTCGTACTACGATTACTATCACGGTTCGAGGACCCGCTTGTCGCTTGGTAAGGACACCCCGGATGGACGACCCGTTCAGCCGGCCAGTTCCGGAACGGTCGTTTTCTTGCCCAAGGTCGGCGGTCTGCATCATCGTTACAAGCGTATCGCGGCCTGACCATCTCCGCAGGGCTTCGATCAATTTCTCTCTGCGGCAACGTGGACGCTGCCAGCATCCGCATGCCCTTGCACAGTGTTCGCTGGCGCGATCCGGGCGGCATGGTCATCGGGATGACCGCGCCCGTGGCCGAATTCAAAATCCGCTGGCTCAAAATGATGTCCGTGCCGGAGAGCCGAACCGCCGTAGGGGCTGCACGATGGAATAAATAGAAGGGACAGGGCGCATGAAAGGGGAGTTGGTTGAGGCTTCTCGCCTGGGCAATCGAATCCTCGAGGCCGGACCGGATGAACAGCGCACTTTCCTGTTGGAGGTGGTCGAACGCATTGCGGTGCGACAGGACAGTATCAGCATCATTCTTCACACGCAGTCCCTGCATACGATGCTGGGCCATGGCGCGCCTGATAAGGCCGAGGCGGTGATCGGGACACAGGACCCTGGTAAATTCCAGCTCGATCTCCCGGCGACGTTCAAGCGGCGTGGAATTGAGATGAAGCTGATCATCACCGACGAAAGGGAACGGCCAGCTGCTCCCGACCCGCATCTGATCGCCGCCGTCGCGCAAGGCCGATATTGGTACGCTCTGATCAAGGGCGGCGACGTGCGATCGGTTCGTGATCTCGCCAAGCGTATTGGCGTCAATCAGGGAGATATCAGCCGCATCCTTCCGCTTGGCCTGCTCGCGCCGGATATAGTTGAAGCTATCCTTGCCGGTCGCCAACCCATCGAACTGACGGCCAGACGGCTCAAACGAATAGGCGATCTGCCGGTGTCATGGGCGGAACAGAGCCGGATTTTGGGCTTCGCCTGACCGCCGCCCCACTCTACCGCGCAATCCCGACCAAAAGTTATGGACCGCAAAACCCGCCGCCGGAGACGGTCGGGGGAATTGGCCCAGAAATACTGAATTTGTGCGTCTCCCGGCCAGGTGCGCCGAGATCCTCCTCGCCAAACGCCCCGGAACCGCGGCGTTTGCGCCGCCCGGAGTTATGGACGCCGGTTTGCGGGAAAAATACTGGTGGAGCCGAGGGGAATCGAACCCCTGACCTTCGCATTGCGAACGCGACGCTCTCCCAACTGAGCTACGGCCCCGCCTTGGTATTTGTGCCTTAAAAAGCGGGCTCAATGTGTTGATACGGCTGTGAAATGTCAAGCGTTCTTGAACCGAGTCGGCCGGATCGCTAGGATTTGTCCGCCACGGCTTCTATTGGACCGCCGAGCGGCACCGGAGTACTGCGTATGATCGTCGTCGACCCCCTGTTTCGCATCGTGGGCATCGCCCTCGACCTTTACGTATGGGTGATCATTATCAGCGCGGTGCTGAGCTGGCTTATCACCTTCAACATCCTCAACACCTCGAACCAGGTAGTCTACACCATCGTCGATTTTCTGTACCGCATCACGGAACCGGCGTTGCGCCCTATCCGCCGCATCATGCCCAATCTGGGCGGGATCGATATCTCACCGATTATCCTGATCCTGGGGCTGATTTTCCTGCAGATGGTGCTGTCGAATGTCCACCGAGCGCTGCTGACCGGCTGATCCGGCATAATGAGGTCAGACAGCCAAAACAGCCCGGTTATCCGAACCGAAGATGGCGTCACGGTGGCGGTACGCGTGTCGCCAGGGGCCAGATCGTCACGAATTGGAGGTACGGTGGCGGATGTGGATGGGCGCCGCGCCCTGAAAGTCGCGGTCACCACCATCCCCGAAGGCGGCAAGGCCAACGCAGCCGTGATTGCGCTGCTCGCCAAATCCTGGCGGGTGCCCAAAAGCAGCATCACCATCCAGTCCGGCGCGGCGGCACAGCGGAAAATCCTGCGCGTTAAAGGTGACGCCAGCGACTTGAAGCAACGGATAGAGGCAAGCATGACAGAGGCCGGTAATGGCTGAGGCAAGAATTATAGACGGTAAATCGTTCGCCGCCGGCTTGCGGGCACGCATCGGCCGCCAGGTTGCCGTCCTGAAGGCGCGACACGGCATTATTCCGGGCCTCGCCGCGGTGCTGGTCGGCGACGATCCGGCGAGCCAAGTCTATGTGCGATCGAAGGAAAAGCAAACAGCCGAAGCCGGCATGGCATCGGTCGGCAGGCGGCTTGCAGCGGACACCTCGCAGGAAGCGCTGCTCACCATCGTGAACGCGTTAAACACCGATCCCGCCGTCCATGGCATCCTGGTTCAGCTGCCGCTGCCCGATCAGATCGATACACGCGCTATTATCGAAGCGGTCGACCCCGCCAAGGATGTGGACGGGTTTCACCCCATCAATGTGGGGCGGCTGGTCAATGGCGAAGACGCGCTGGCGCCGTGTACCCCCGTCGGTTGCGCCATGATGCTGAAAGATGTGCTGGGCGATCTGAGCGGGCTCAACGCGGTGATCGTCGGGCGATCGACCATCGTCGGCAAACCCATGGCGCAGCTATTGCTGGCGGAAAACTGCACGGTGACCGTGGCCCATTCACGTACCCGCGATTTGCCCGCCGTTTGCCGCAACGCCGACATCCTGGTCGCCGCCGTTGGCCGGGCGCAGATGATCAAAGGCGACTGGATCAAGCCGGGGGCGACGGTGATCGATGTGGGCATCAACCGGATCGAGGCCCCCGAAAAAGGCGTCGGCAAGACGCGGCTGGTTGGTGATGTGGCGTTTGATGAAGCGGTTCAGGTTGCCGGCGCCATCACCCCGGTGCCCGGCGGCGTTGGCCCCATGACCATCGCGTGCCTGCTGCAAAACACCCTGGTCGCCTGCTGCCGCCAGAACGGCATCGATGTGCCCGACGATCCGGGGGAATAAAGCTCAGGACTGACTGGGATTACCCATCTTCCGGCGGTGGGCCGTCCTTGCGGGCGCCGCCCCAGCCGTTGTGGGTGATGTCGAAGATGGTGCCGTTGGGGTCGGCGAATTTCAGTTCGTAGAAGACATTGTCGCCTTCCATCTCGCCCATGAACCATTTGCCGCCGGCTGCCTCGATCCGCTTCTGGCTTTCCTTCACGTCATCGACCCAGAAACCGAAATGATGCACGCCGAACCAGTCCTTGGTCTTCCCTTCGCCCATGGGGGCATCGTCCTTGTAGCGCAGCAGAGCGACATTGATGGTGCCGTCGGTGAGATACACCCCATCGGCCAGGTCCGCCTTGACCGAGGTGACCTTCTCCATTCCGAAGGCCGACATGTAGAACGCGGCGGCTTTTTCGGGATCAGGCACCGATATGGCCAGATGGCGGAGTTTTCCTTTGGCCTGAGTCATATTTTCCTCCTCAGTTTCCCGGTCCCTTGATCTGGAACATCTCGGCGGCGTGATCCCAGAGCACGCGCTGTTTGATCCTGGGGTCGACGCCATGGAACATCTTGTCGATGGGAATCGACACGTCGGGCCAGGTGCCCTGAGGGTGGGGATAATCCGATCCCCAGATGGCCACATCGCCGAGATTGCACCAATCGAGCTTCATCATTTCGCAGCCCACATAATCTTCCTCGAAGGTGAAGCCGCAATTGCGCTTGGCGTATTCGCTGGGCAGCATGGACAAGGGCGCCGACGGGTCGGGCGCGCGTTCCTCCACCTGACGGTCGCACCATTCGATGGCGAATGGAACCCAGCCGATGCGGCATTCGGAAAACAGAACCTTGAGGTTGGGGTTGCGTTCGAAGGCGCCGGAAAACACCAGCTGCGCGAAGGTATTGCACAAATTGAACGGCGCGGTCGCCAGGAACGCGATCTGCGCGCCACGATGATAGGGCGGCAGGGGCGCATCCGCCGCGCCGCCGATATGGATACAGAGCGGCACGCGGGCCTCGCTCGCCATGGCCCAGAGCGGCTCCCACACCTCGTCATAGACCGGCTTCGCCACATCGAACGGTGGAAATTCCACCGCCTTGGCGCCGGCCTTGATCATGCGGGCGAGCTCGCGCTGGCATTCATCCGGGTACTTGGTCGGCAGCGCCGGCAGGATGAAAATGCGATCGGGATGGATCTTGTTCATCTCCATGGCGTAATCGTTGAACGCGCGATAGACGGCGAACAAAAGTTCGGGATCGGCCACGTTCCATTTGCGCACGGACGCGAACACCACGCTCGACCACACTTTGGATTTATCCATGTGGTTCAGCAGGATGGCAGGGTCGGCCGGCGGCAGCGCGCCGTCGGGCAGATCGACGCCATGGTCGCGGAACGGCTTGAGAAACAGCGCGCTGTTTGACCCGTCCGCCGACTTGTCCCACAGCTTGCCTTCCCAGGTCCATTGCGAGCCGTTTTCGCCTTCGATCACCTTGGGCCCGGTTTCCTTGAATTTGGCCGGCAGGCGGTCCTGCCAGAGATTCTTCGGACACCAATGGGTGTCGAGATGGTTGTCGGCTGAAATATAAAGATAGTCGGTCATCTAGTGCGTCTCCTGACGGGCATCGATTTTACTGATTATGGACGCGTAAACTCCCCTACCCACCCGAAAAAATCAAGTCGGATGCGACGATTTGTGCGCCGCCTGGCGGGCCTCACGCCGGGCGATAACTAGCGCCGCGGCGACGATGATCAGGGCGCCGCCCCAGGTGGGAAGATCGGAATATTCGGCGAACAGCAGCCAGCCGAACAGGGACGCGATGGGCAGGCGCATGAAATCCACCGGCCCGACCAGGCTGGCATCGGCCGCCTTCATGGCGCGGGCAAGGAATACATGGGCGAGAGTGCCGAACAGCCCGACCGCCAGCACCCAGGGCAGATCACCCGGTGACGGCCACACCCAATTAGGCCACGCAAACGGCAGCGTCACCGGCAATATGAGCAAATTCATGTAGAACACCATTACCGCACCCGAGACCCGGCCCGATATGTGCTTGGTCACCAGCTGTACCCCGCCGTTCATCATGGCGGAGAACAGCACGGCATAGACCAGCGGGTTGGCGGGCAGGTAGCCCGGCCGGATGATGATCAAGGCACCCACTGCGCCGATCACCACAGCGCTCCACCGCCACAAGCCGACTTTTTCGCGCAGGATCAGCGCCGCGCCGATCACCACGAACAGCGGATGGGTGAACTGTACCGCGACCACATCGCTGATCGGGATGCCGCCCAGCGCCATGAACCAAAACAGGATGCCCACCACCGACATGGTGTTGCGGAACCATATCAGTTTCCAGTCGGGCGGGCGCAGGATATGGGATTCACGGCGCAACGTGGCGATAAACCACGGCAGCATGACCAGCAACCCGAAGAAACCGCGAAAGAACGCGACCTCATGGGTCGGCATGCCCCCGAGGCTGAGGTGCCGCGCCGCCGCCATCATGGCGACCATGCAGGTGGTTTGCGCCAGCAT
>JAQBTY010000271.1 GCA_027624735.1 Pseudomonadota bacterium
CGTTCATCTATGGCCGCAGCTACCGTGAGCGCAAGGATGCTGTCGAACTCGATCCCATCGAGCTACGCCTTTCAAGCCAGGTCTATGAGACCGCACGCATGGATGGCTTCTTCGGGGCGATCCGTGATGCCATGCCGGATTTCTGGGGACGGCGGGTCATCGAAAAACATGCCGGTCTCACGCAGCTTGAGAATTTCGACTATTTGCTCAAAGGCCCTGATGACCGGGCCGGCGCGCTGGGATTCGGCTTGCACGTCGAGCCGCCCGCCCCGCAAAGAAAATTCAATCGCACGCTTGATCTTGAAAAGCTCCAGAGCGCCGCAGACGCCATCATTGATGATGGGCCAGAGCGGGCCGGCCCGGCGGCGGCGCAGGCCCAGGACCTATTACTGCTGGGCACATCGATGGGCGGCGCACGTCCCAAGACCGTGGTGCAGGATGGTCATGATCTCTTTCTGGCAAAATTCAGCCGCAATGATGATCGGTGGAATCATCCGCGTGTCGAACATGCCATGCTCACACTGGCTCAAAGCTGCGGCCTAAAAACAGCAGACAGCCGGATCGACACGATTGGCGGCCGCGATGTCCTGCTCGTGCGCCGTTTTGACCGCGACTGGGCAGAAACCGGTTACCGTCGTCACCGCATGGTGAGCGCGCTAACTCTGCTGCGTGCCGGTGATACCCTCGGTGAGCGGCAAAACTGGTCCTATCTCCTTCTCGCCGATGAACTCCGCCGCGTCAGCGCGGACCCCGAACCTGATTTGCACGAGCTGTTCGCACGCATCTGTTTTAACGCGGCGATCTCCAATCTGGACGATCACCCGCGTAATCATGCGATCATCGCCAAAGAGCGCGACTGGCGGCTGAGCCCGGCCTATGATCTAACGCCTACGTCGGTTATCGCCATCGAGCGCCGCGATCTGGCGATGATTTGTGGACGCTTTGGCCGCTATGCCAATCAGACCAACTTGCTGAGCGAGCATGGCCGCTTCCTGCTGAGTAGAGAAGAGGCCGAAGCGCTCTTCACGCACATCACCACCACCATCCGCGATACCTGGCACCCCGCCCTGCGCCGCGCCGGCGTCAGCGAAGCCGATTGCGAGGCGATCAAAAGCGCCTTTGTCTATGACGGCCTGTTCTATGAGGCGGAGACACAAAATCTTAGACGATAAAATGCCGGCGCACTTCATCCACTACGCCGCAGACATCCTCGGGGACACGAGCCGTGGGCTAAGCGGACGAAATCACGGTATAAGCAGATATCAAAAAATTTTCGCCCGGTAACTCTCCGGCGATCAGCCTCCAACTGATTTGCTCTGACAATGCCGCCGCCATTGTTTTCATTCGGGGCGCATTCGTAGATGACAATGCCCAATAGGTATCTTGCGAGTCGTATGTGTTCTCTATACGTTCTTAACGTTGCGCTGTCGCATAAAATTTTCCAAATGATCCTGCTATGGTTGATCAAATTGTCATCACCGAGAAATCCAGCCAGGCGAGGGACGTCCGCGCCGCCGTTGGGTCTCGCTACGGAGACATCCTCCCGGCCGAGGGTCATTTGTTCGACCTGCTCGAACCGGAAGATGTTGTGCCGGCCTGGAAGCGCTGGTCGCCGATCCTTCTGCGCCCCGAAGGGCTCTACGGCACGCGCCCGGCAATAGGCGGCAATAAAGCCGCCAAACGCAAGGCCATTCGCGAAGCTCTGCGCACCGCCAAGCGGGTCTGGCTCGCCACCGATTGCGATCGCGAAGGTCAGCTCATCGGCCAGGAAATTCTCGAGCATTACAACTATCGCGGTCAGGTCATGCGGGTGCTGTTCACAGCGCAGGATCTGCAGACCATCCGCGATGCCTTCGGCCGAGCGAAACCCAATGGCGAATATTCCCGCCTTTACGCCGCCGCCGTCGCCCGTCGGCAGGCCGATCAGATTTACAATCTGTCTCTGACCCGCACCGCGACCGTCATTCTGGGCCAGGGTGCCCGGGGGGTCATCGGGGTTGGTCGCGTGAAGACACCGACCTTGGCAATCGTGTGCAAGCGCGAGTTGGAAATCCGGGACTTCGTGCCCGTTTCCTATTTTGAAGTTCTGGTGACCGCGAAGGTCGCGGGCGGCCAATTCCAGATGCGCCACGCGCCGGCCGATCGCATTGTCCGGCGCGAGATTGCCGAGGCCGTTGTCGGTGCGGCGCAGGGCTTCGAGGGCGCGCTTGGCGTGCGCGTCGAGGACAAGCGGCAACGGCCCCCCAAGCTGCACGACTTGCCTTCGCTGCAGAAACTATGCAGCTCGCGCTTCGGCTGGCCGGCCGCCAGGACGCTCGAGGTGGCGCAGGAGCTGTATGACGGTCAGGGCAAGAAGATCATCACCTATCCCCGCGCCGAAGTCCGCTACCTGTCGGAGAGCCTGATCGGCGACGTGCCGCGGATCGTGGCCGGGCTGCGGGTGGGCCGATCGTTCAACACCATCCCCGTGCCCGAGCCGCCGGTCATCCGCAAGGGGGCGAGCGGCAGTTTCCACGACAAGGGTCTGGAAGGGGCGAGCCATCACGCCGTCATACCCAACGTCAACACGATAGACGAATTGGCGGAGGTCTGGCCTCGCCTGTCGTCTGATGAGAAAAAACTGTTCGACGTCATCGCGCGGGCGTATCTGGCGGCCGTCATGCCCGACTTTCGCTATCGGCAGACAATTGTAACTCTCGATGTCCACGGTTTTGGTTTCCGCGCTGCCGGTCGCCAGCCCCTCGATCTCGGCTGGCGCGCTGCATTCCCGGACTGGCAGCCGGCCGAAGAAAAGGGTGAGGGAGCGCAATTGCTTCCGTCGCTGCGCAATGGTGAAGCCGCACAACTGCACAATCCGACCATTGAGGACAAAGAGACCCGCCCGCCGCTGCGTTACAACGAAGGCACTCTGATCGAGGCGATGCAAAATGCCTGGCGCTTTGTCGACGACGAGGCTCTGCGCGATCGTCTGAAGGAAGCCAAGGGCATCGGCACGCCGGCGACCCGGGCCGAAATCATCGGTGGGCTGAAGAAACAGGATTTTCTGATCTCCCAGGGAAAGAACATTGTACCCACCGCGACCGGCCTGTCGCTGTTCGGCGTTCTCGAACAGGCCGATCCGGCGCTGGTCGACCCGGGTGTGACGGCCCAACTCGAATGCTTGCTCGACGATGTGGTTGTCGGCAAGCAGGAGATGGTCGGCGCGATTGATGCGGTGTGCGATGCCGCCGAACGTATTATCGGCAGGCTCAAAGAAGGTGGCGCAACTGGAGGACCGTCCTTGCTCGGTCCTGCCGTTAGCAACGCATCTGGAGGGCGTCCACCAACACCTGCAATGAAGCGCTTTGCCACCAGTATTGCCCGGCAGAAGGGCATCAAGCTTCCGCCCGGCTACACGAAATCGGGATCTATCTGCCGCGCCTTCCTGGATCAACACGCACCGAAGAAGGCTGGCAGCGAGGTGGCCGGAGAGTCTGGCCCCAAACCGGCTAGTCCGGCGCAGATGTTATTCGCCGAGAAGATTGCGCAGGACAAAGGCATCGCCATTCCCGACGCGGCCAAGGTCAACTCGGCTGCCATGTCCGCATGGATAGAGACGAACCAGGGCACGCAGCGCGGAAAGCGCAGTCGCAAGAGCGCCCACAAGCCGGTGAGCTCAACGGCGCCTAAATCAACATCGCCAAAAACAACCGTACCAAAGAAGCGAGCTCGCAGACGCACAACTGATAGCACTGCCGCTCCGTCGGCTTCTGCTTTGCAGAATTCGAAGACCGATACGCTTCTGCGCATTCCCTATGGCAACAAAGAGGAAGCTCTGAAACTTGGTGCGCGCTATCGATCGGGGGGATGGTATGCCCCTCATGGCGTCGATCTTGCTGCCTTCGGCGGTCGCGGGTGGCTGTAGGGCCCGGCCGCTGTTATCGGCGACCCGCGGACCTACGAGGGCAAGCGACGCGAGGTGGTGATACCAGCCGGCGGTTGGCTCGTGATGCCCGCGGCTCTGGTTGAGCTGGTAGCTTTCGCCGTTCATCTCGAGGATAGGGACGCGGTGTGTGAGGTGGTCGATCGGCGTGCCGGTGAGGCGCTGGGAGCCGAACACGCCGGTCCACTCATCGAAAGGCAGATTGCTGTTTTCTATGGTGGCCCCGCGCTCCTAGCGCTCGCGGAAGACCTCGAAGGGCACCTGGCCGGCGGTGCTTGCTCACATATAGCGATACGTTTTCCGTATCTGTATAGCGTATCCGTCAACATGGGCGAACATACCTACGCATATCTGCACCGTTGGTGGCACGCTTAAGCCATGACTTCACCATCCCTATCTCTTATAAGAGATGGACCCACAGCAATCCGGATTATTTCCACTTCTACGCTGTTTTTTTGGGGCTTCTGTGATATTACAGTTTGAATAGTGATTCGATTGGGCACCATAAACTCTTGGCAGAGCCGCGCTCGGAGAGCCGCTGCCCATCCGCTACGGCTCCTGGATGATCTTCCAGGATTTGGCCAACTCCTTGCACGAATGGTACAGGGTCCACGTCCTGATGGAGTCGCGGGAGATGCAGGAGAACCCCGCATCCTGAAAAAGCGCGCCGGGTACGGTTGGCTGGCTCATGTCTTTCTGACTGCCCGGATGAACCCGTTCGACGGAATCTTGGTTGGCCGGCGGGATTTCCTCGTGACCAACGCGTGGGAACCGGTTCTCGACTACCCGCATGCGATCCAGGACGCAATGACGGAACTCGGCCTCGTCCGAGGTTCGGAGATCCCGGACGAGGACGGGCGGGCACAGAATACTCGGTGTGTGCGGGACACGAGGGGCTCCGCTCATGATTAACTTGTTTCGGGCTGACGGTGGGGATGGGGCACGCAGAGTGGCCTTTCTGTACTGGGGACGTCGCGGAGCAATGCCTCGATTCACCCTGGAGTTGGGTAGTACGGCCGCGTCGATGCCCAGCATAGCCCCTTTGATCAGCGTTTCCCGCAGCAATGCCCTGATCGAGGAGATCCAGAGCCTCGGCGATAATGTCATGTCGGTCGACACTTTCGAGACCGGGCTCGGCGCTTTGACCAGGATCGACCGCATCCGCCGTCTGCGCCGGGAATTGGCTGCGGCTTTGGACAAACATGCCATCGAGGCGGTTGTAACCTTGATGCCCCACGTGTGGACGCCACTGATCATTCCTGCCCTGCGACTGAAGCAGGCCGGGCGCCGGTATGCCGTGGTAGTCCATGACGGTCAGCCGCACCCGGGCGACCCGACCGCACGAGTTTTGAGCTGGCTGCATAGAGATCTCGCCGCCTCTGATCGGGTTGTCACCTTGAGCCAAACAGTGGCCGACCAGCTTGTCCAGGCTAAAAAGATCCCAGCAGAACGGATCACCACCCTATTCATGCCCGACCTGATCTACCCGGACCGGCAACACCGGCGGTCGCGGGATCTCCGACGGCCGCTGCAGCTGTTATTTTTCGGACGTATCATGCCCTACAGGGGACTTGGGCTTTTCGTGGATGCCCTGATGCTGCTTCGACAGCGTGGTATCATGGTGGAGGCGGGAATTTTCGGCGAAGGCGACCTCGGCGCCAACGCGGCACGGCTGGCGGAGCTGGGCGCCCGGGTCGAGAACCGCTGGATCGCGGAAGCTGAAATCGGCGGCATCCTGGCGTCACACGACGTCATGGTCTTGTCCCACGTGGAGGCGAGCCAATCCGGTGTGGCCGCGATCGCCCACGGCGGCTATCTGCCGATCGTAGTCACTCCTGTAAGTGGCTTGATCGAGCAGGTCGACCACGGCAGGACCGGGCTGGTTGCGGCCGCCGTCAGCGCAGAGGCTCTGGCGGCCGAGATTGAGCGCTTGGCCGAGGATGCCGGCTTGTACGATCTAATCGCCGCAAACGTCACCGAAACAGCCGCGGCCCGGTCCATGACTCGCTTTATCCAGGAGCTTTGCGACGTAGTCCTTGACCCATAGGGTCGATGCGGTGGTCCGGGCGATTGAGAACGCCGGAGCAATAATCCACCATAGAAGCGGCCAGATTGTCTG
>JAQBTY010000272.1 GCA_027624735.1 Pseudomonadota bacterium
GCTTCCGTGGTCTAATTTGTCACCGCCGCATACACCACATATAGACGAGCCTGAGTTAACGGGATAAGCCACGACGAGTATAAGGATAGGAACTTCAGCTCGGTCCTTTCGACTTCGTTGTCCCAAATAAGCTAAGCAATTTGAACCGGACACCAACGTCGAAGGGGTTTCCGGTCAAGACAGCGCGTAGGGTGCTTGCTCGGGGCCGCGGATGACGACCTGGCTGCCGTCCTCGAGATAGCGGAACTGCTCGAACGTGCCGGAGCGCTGCGACCGCACGATGACGGCGATGGATTTTTCCGCCCCCGCATATTCCGAATGGATAAGCCTGGGCGGCACCACATCGACGTCACCCGGCCGGCAAATGTCGGCGTGCTTCTCCGTCATATCGAACTTACCATCCGCACGCTGCGCAGCATCGTAATGTACGATGCGTTCCTCACCCCGCAGCACACCGTAGATGGTCCAGCTCGGGCCGTGATCGTGAATCATGGCGTAACCGCCCGGGTTCTTGATCAGCGCATTGATGACGAAGCCGTAATCCGGATCCTCGTAAAACAACAAATTGGATACCTTGTCGGTCTTCGGGTTAAATCCAGTGACCGGCCACGCCTCCGCATGCGCCTTAACGTCCGGATCGGCGATCATATCGGCAAGCAGGCCACGGCAGATTTCCCACCGATCGGTTTCGGGAACGCCATCTTCATAGAGCTTGCGCATTTCCGTCACAAACTTCTCAACAGCGGGAAGCATCGGCCTCGTCATCCCATCCGGCATACTAACCTCTCCCCTTGCTGCGAGACATGAACTGACGGCGGATATCCACCATGTGCGCCGCCGCGACGGGGTCGTAATCGACAGTGGTCTCCGGCTCCGGGTCCCAGTAATTATACTCGTCCACACCGCGGACCAGCGCAGCGGATTTTTTGCCATCCACCGGATCGTACATGGTTTCGCGTACGTGGGTCGGGATGTAGTGGATCGAATACCCGATGCGACGGTGATCGGCATTGTTGGGCAGCGACGAATGGACGGTGCATTCCTGATGGATCGAAAATTGACCGGGCTCGAGCGGCATGAAGACGGCCTTGGATTCATCCACATTCTTGGTGTTCTGTCCGCGCCTAAGGACGTTGTGTTCCTGCGGTGCGTTGTCAAACTCGGTCTTTATCTTGTGGCTACCCGGTATGCAGCGGATACAGCCTGATTCCAGATTGGACGGCGAAAACGCGATCCAGGCGGTTACAGTCGCTTGTGGCTCGATACCGTAATAATAAGTATCGGCATGCCACGACACAAAGGTCGGCGATTGGGGTTCCTTGACAAAGAAGGACGAGCCCCAGCACAGAATATTGGGTCCGATCAGGTCTTCGACCGCATCGAGAACGCGCTCGTTGCGGATGACGCGGCTGAACAACCCAAAGGGCAGATGTGATTTCAGCGTCAGGCTGTCCTGCGCCGTCTGTCCAGTGCGCCGTTCATAATCCTCTAGGCACTCGAGGCATTCCTGCGCTTCTTCGGGGGTGAGCCCATTCATCGGATGGATAAACCCATCGCGGTTAAATTGTTCGATCTGTTCTTCGGTGAGATATTTTGGCATGGACTTTGACTCCGGGGGGCCTCCCACAGGCATCCTTGTAGGCGGCAAGTTGTTTATCCAGAGAACCTACCCATGGGCGCCATTTTGGTCAAGATTTCGCCCCACCGTCTTGTCAGCCTTGGGATACCTGACTTAGGCTCTACCCATAATAGGGCAAACCCGGAAGCATAGCGATTATCATGACCGTCACCGTATCCCTCGAGGGCAAGAATATCATCGTCACCGGCGCGGCCGGTGGACTTGGCCGGGCCATGACCGAGGCGCTGGCCGGGGCGGGCGCGCATGTCGTCGCCGTGGACCTCTCGCAAGAAGCGCTGCAAACCATGGCGGACGGGATAAGGGCCAGCGGCGCGCCGGGGCGGGTTCTGCCCATGGCCGCCAATTTGCAAGACCCGGTTCAGTGCGCCAAGGTGGTCACGCGGGCGCATTTGGCATACGGATCCCTGCACGGGCTGGTCAATAACGCCGGTATCGGGCTGTCGACCATTCGCGAGGATTACTACGTCCACAATATCAAATTCTGGGATGTGCCGGACGAACGCTGGCAAACCATATTCGACATCAACGCCCGCGCCGCGTTTCTTCTGTCCAAGGCGGCGGTCCGGTATTTTCTGGAGCAGAACTGGGGGCGTATCGTCAACGTCACCACCAACATGGACACCATGATCCGCCGCGGCTGGACGCCCTATGGCCCGTCCAAGGCAGCCCTCGAAGCGCAATCGGCCTGCTGGTCGAAGGATGTGGAAGATACCAGCGTGACCGTCAATGTGCTGGTGCCCGGCGGGCCGGCCAATACGCCGATGGTGCCGCCGGCCTCCTCGCCCGACCGCGACGCCATGGTCCAGCCCGCGGTGATGAAGGCGCCGATCTGCTGGCTGATGTCAGACGACTCAGACGGTTTTAACGGCAAACGGCTGACCGGAACCGGCTGGGATCTTTCCCTGCCGGGCAGCGAGGCCGCTGAAAAAGCCGCCGCCCCCGCCGCCTGGCCGGGAGCCGGTCAGCAAAGCGTCTGGCCCGATTTGCAACCCCGATAGGGCTATCGACCGTCACCCGACTGAAGCAGATAGAAACAACTATTTTAAGGTGAAACCCTTCTCTGCATGGGGTTGTTTTGTCGCCCCCCTCCGCGATTTCAGGTTTCCGATGCTGACCGGGCGGGCAGGAGGGCGCGTCATCCGCCGAGGGGTTTCGCTGCGCCGCGACCGGCTGTAGCATCGTTGGTGTAATTGGTCATCGAGTAACCTTGCCAAAAATCGCAACCGGGCGGGCGTCGATCGGCCGCGAACTCAGCTACCTGCCGCGCCAGCCTTCGGGCGGCCCGGCCAACAACAACCGACCCAACAACAACCCACCCCCAACAGGAGAGGAAACTATGCTTATGAAGTTGTTGAACAGCGCGACCCTTGCCGTCATGGCCGGGGCGATCGCGATGGCGCAACCCGCCAATGCCGATGCCATCGCCGATTATTTCAAGAACAAGAACGTCACCATCATCGTCGGCTACGCCGCCGGTGGCGGCGCCGATCTGTGGGCCCGCTTTTTCGCTCGCCATATCGGCAACCACATCCCGGGCAAGCCCAACGTGGTCGTCCAGAACATGCCGGGCGGTAGCGGCTTCAGGGCCATCAACCACGTCTACGCCGTCGCGCCGCAGGACGGCACCCGTCTCATCCTCACCTCGGTGTCGGCGCCCACCGCGGCGGCACTGGGCAAGACCGGCGTGCGATGGGACACGCTCAAGTTCCGCTGGCTCGGCAACCTCACCCGCGACGCGCAGTCCTGCATGGCATCGGGCCGGTCCGGGGTAAAGACCATCGATGACGCGAAAAAGCGCGTGCTGATTTTCGGCTCCGATGGGGAAAGCAATACCACGGCACAGCATCCGCGGATGCTCAACAAGCTGTTCGGCTACAAGATCAAGATGGTGAGCGGCTATCGCGGCACGTCCAAGGTGCGGCTCGCCATGGAACGCGGCGAGGTCGAGGCGGTGTGCTCGATCTGGGCGTCGTCGGCCATGGGGCCGCAGCGCGCCGACGTGGAGGCCGGCAGGCTCGTGCCGATCGTACAAATGGGGACCAAAAAGCAGGCCATCTTCGGCAACGCGCCGCTGGTCTACGATCTGACGAAAGACAAGGAGACACTGCAGGTCATGCGGTTCATGTTCGGCCCGTCCGAAATCTCGCGGCCCTTCGCCGTCGGGCCGGGAACGCCGGAGGCGCGGGTGACGGCGTTGCGCGCGGCTTTCTGGGCGGCGGCGAACTCGCCGGCGCTTCGCGCCGACGCGAAGAAGAGAAATCTGATCGTCGACCCGATGGGCTGGCAGGAAACCGAAGCGGCCTTCCGCGAAATGCTCAACGTTTCGCCGGCGGTCATCGCCCGCGCCAAAGCGGCGATCCAAAAGTAGCCGAGAGACCCTGGCCGTGGCGCGCTAGGACGGGGAGGTCCCTCCCCGTCCAGCCGTCGCCGGTCCGCGAGGCGATGGGACGGCCCGGACAAATTCGCCAAACCCGCCATAAGGTCATTTAATCTTGCGAATTAATTCGGTATAGCGATCCTCTATGCTATAGAAACACCGCCTTCACGGTTTGGGCCGGCTTAGCTCAGTTGGTAGAGCACCTGATTTGTAATCAGCTATAGCCCTGTTTCACGGTTTTTCATCCAGCACCACAATTTACCCAATATCCTTACATAAGGGCGTAATTGCAACACTTTTACCAATTCGTGTTGTTGCAACGAGTCTCACCCGTTACCATGTTCCGTCTGTACCTACAGTGTACCTAACGGGACAATTCTCATGCCGCGTGCCAATTTCACCGACCGTAAGATAGCCAGTCTCAAGCAACCCATAAGTGGACAGGTAGATTATTTTGATGAAGGCACCAAAGGATTTGGTATCCGCGTATCTCAGGGCGGAACTAAAACCTGGTTTCTGAAATTCTTCCTGAACAACAAGCAAGGCCGCTGGCGGCTTGGTGAATACCCTGCCCTATCACTCGCCGAAGCCCGCAGGAAGGCCTTGGCCGGCAAGCATAACGTGATGCACGGCATTAATCCGTCCATCCAACAGCGCATTGATCGAGCAGCGCTGTCCTTCAAGGAACTCGCGGACAAATTTGTTGAAGAACACGGCAAGGCGAAGAAACGTACGTGGGCCGAAGACCAGCGCATACTGAACAAGTATTTTGCGCCCTTCCACGACCGCAAGGCCGGTGACATCCACCGCCTGGAAATTCACGACCGCTTGCAGGACATAAAACGTGCGCACGGAAACATCATGGCCAACCGCGCCCTAGCCTGTGTGCGTAAGGCCTATAGCTTCGGTGTCCGCAGCGGCAGCGTGGACGACAACCCTGCCCTACTGGTAGATGCGCCGTCAGAAGAGGCAGACCGCGACCGCGTTTATAACGAAGATGAAATCCGGGCATTGTGGAAAGCGTTCGATGACCGTGCCGTACATGGCCCGGTATTCAAGCTTTGCCTCATTACCGGACAACGGCTAGGCGAAGTGTCGGGATTATCAAAGAAGGAAATTGCTAACGGCATTTGGGAACTACCGGGCACACGAACCAAGAACGGTTTGGACCACGTAGTGCCTCTCAGTGACCTCGCCCAACAGACAATAAATGAGACGACAGGGCTGCATAACAGCGAATGGATTTTCCGTTCACCTTTGGCCAATTTAGATCAACCGATACGTAGCTTCAGTAAGGCCAGCTCAGACATCAAGGAAGCGTCTGGTGTGCCGGATTTCCGGTCCCATGACTTGCGGCGCACCTTTACGACCGAGATAACAAGCATGGGGTTCACGCGATTTGTTGCCGAACGTTTGCTGAACCATATCGAGCCGGGCGTCGGAAGCACGTACGACCGCTATACGTATTTGAAAGAAAAGACGGAAGCGATGGATGCCTGGTGCAGACGGTTAAGCGGCATAATTGGGATCAACGAAAACGTCGTGCAACTGACGCCAACAGGTTAGAATTGCTTTGGCGGGGATAGCTCGACGGAGCGAAAAGCCGGAACCGTACCGGCCTGTCCCGCCGCCGACCATACGGGCGCTCATACGGAGGGCACGATGAAACTAAACAAGCGAGCAGTCAAAAACACCGGGCCAGAAAGTACGCTCACTTACTCTGTATCCGTGAGTTCCCCAAACGCGGCAATAACAGCCCCCGAGAGATTTGATCCGACAACTTGGCTAAAAAGGCCCTCACTGGAACTAAGAGAGTTTTTCCCGCTGATGCGCGGAAAATCTCCCAGCGACTCTGCCCTTCCGTCGAAAGAACAACATCTACTTCATCGGGCTCTTAAAGCCGAGATCGATGCCGGCACCCTTCCGGCAACCCGTCGCAAAGACGACTACGCGTATTTGTGTTCTTTCATTAAATGCGAAGATGCGTGTCATTTTGCGATTGCACATCAGGATGATCCAGCATG
>JAQBTY010000273.1 GCA_027624735.1 Pseudomonadota bacterium
TCAAACGCGACAACCCCCAAAAGGACGTTCAACCGCAGTTACCACATATAGACGAGCCTGAGTTAACGTGATAAGCCACAGGCTGACCAACCGCTGTATTACAGCAACCTGGGAATGGCCGTCGCGGCGTCAGGCCATCTTGAGGACGCTATCCCGCATTATCGCAAGGCGGCGGCTTTGGCACCTGACGATCCGGATACGCACTGCAATTTGGCGAATGCCTTCCATTTACTCCAACGGCACGAGGAGGCGGTGGAAGCGTATCGAACAACCCTGTCTCTGGCGCCTGGCAACATCATGGCAGTCACTAATTTGGGTATTTCTTTGTGTGCGCTGGATCGCCTGGAGGACGGGATTTCGGTATGGCGCAAAGGGCTTGGAATAGCGCCAAGAGACCCCGACCTCCATCGTAATCTCGGTATCGCATTACAAAAACTGGGTCGTCACGAAGAAGCCTTGTCGAGTTGCCGCACTGCATTGTCGACCACGCCGGACGCCGCTGACGCCCATCTAAATCTCGGCAACGCGTTGCAAAACCTGAATCGGCATGAAGAGGCCATCAATTGTTTCGAGAAAGCGCTCTCACTTGCGCCAAACGACGGCGTTGCGCCCAATAATCTGGGTAATTCTCTCGTCAGCCTAAATCAGTGGCAGCAAGCCGTGGCGTATTATCGCCAGGCAATCGCCGCAGCCCCGGAAAATGCCGATTATCACAACAATCTTGGCAGCGCACTCCATCGCCTGCACCGCCAAGAAGAAGCTCTCGAAAGTTATGAGAAGGCACTGGCGCGGCATCCGCGGCACCCAAATTCCCTTAGTCAGGCAGTATTTGTAAAGCGTGAGATGTGCGACTGGAGCGGGATCGAAAAAATCGAAAATACGATCATCGGCCTCATACGGAAGACGCATACACCGATAATGCCCTTTTCTTGCGTGGTGGTTGCAGATGACCCGGCGCTCCAATTGTCCTGTGCTGTCCAATACCAAAAGACTAAGGGGAAACCACCGCCTTCACCGGAAGCATTGCCCGCTCGGGCAAAGGGAAGAAGACTGCGAATCGGCTATCTGGCGAATACGTTTCGTCTGCATCCGATTTCCTTTCTCATCGCTCAGCTACCGGAACTCCATGATAGATCGAAGTTTAAAATTTGCGCCTTTTCTTATGGTCGGGACGATGAAAGTACCTTGCGGCGACGGTTGGAAGCAGCCTTTGACGAATTTCACGATGTTCACCGAGAAAGTGACGACGACATTGTCCAGAGGATTAAGGCGGCTGGCATCGACATTTTGCTCGATCTGGATGGGCACACGGAAGGAAGTCGTCTCGATCTCATGGCGCGTCGGCCCGCACCGATCTAGGCGCATTATCTGGGGTATCCCGGTACGCTGGGTACTGAATTCATCGATTATCTCTTCGTCGACGACTTCGTGGTCCCGCCTGACCAAGCGCAACATTATGCGGAAAGTCTCGTCTATCTACCCCACTCTTTTCAGGTAAACGACCAAAAGCGCCAGATCGCCGCAAATACCCCGACGCGGGCGGAATGCGGGCTGCCATCGGAGGGGTTCGTTTTCTGCTGTTTTAACAACAGCTACAAGATCACCGCCGCGATGTTCGACATCTGGATGCGCCTGTTGCGCGACATCCCTGACTCCGTGCTGTGGCTCTCAGGCCGAAAAATTTTGGTGGACCAGAACTTGCGCAATGAAGCGGACCGTCGGGATGTCGACCCTGCCAGGCTGGTGTTCGCGCCGCGTTGCGATGACCTTGCCGACCATCTGGCCCGTCATCGGTTAGGCGATCTGTTCCTGGACACACTGCCGTACAACGCCCATACGACGGCAAGCGATGCCCTTTGGGCCGGTCTGCCGGTCTTGACCTGTGCGGGAAGCAGTATTGCGGCGCGCGTCGCGGGCAGCCTGCTCCACGCGATCGGCCTGCCCGAACTGGTTACCGAGAGCCTGGAGGATTATGAGGTCGTTGCGCGCCAACTTGCGACCGATCCCGATCTACTTTCCGCGTTAAGAATGAAACTTGATTTAAACCGAAAAAATGAACCGCTTTTCGACACCGACTTATTCCGGCGCCACTTTGAAGCGGCATTCGAACAGATGTGGGCAATCAATCAGAGAGGTGAAAATCCTCGATCCTTTCACGTTTCATCGATCAGAAATTAGCGGGCGCGAAAGATGGTAGAGAGAAATCATCGCGTCGCCAATGTCCATCGCTGAAGCCAGAGCACTATCGATCAGCCGCGACAGGGCGCGTCAGAAAATGGCAGGCGCGGCGTTAGCACCTTTCTCGATGTAATGATTCACCGGCCGTTGGCATTAAATCCAATCTTGCCACGATACCCTCGAGCCCAGGTCTTGCCGCCGGATATCGCGCCATGACCAGCGGGTCGTGGCCGGGGATGATGTGGTCCGGCGAGCTGGCAAGCCTATTCACGGTCCTGTAGGCTTCCAGCACCTCGCCCATATCATGGACAATGGGAAACGGCCGCCCCTGCTCCATATTGGCGTAAAAATGGGACGCGTCGGACGCCAGCACGACCCAGCCGCGTTTGGTCCACACCCGTGTGACCTGCAGTCCCGCGGTATGTCCGCCGACCCGGTGCAGGGTGATGCCGGGCGCCAGTTCTTCGGTCCCGTCGTGAAACTGCACCCGACCGGCAAAGACACGCCGCACCATGGCCACCACATCGTCGGCTGAAAAGGCGCGGTTGATCGCCTCATGGCCCATATGGCGGCCGGTGCAGAACGCCATTTCGCCGTCCTGCACATGATAGCGCGCATTCGGGAACAGCGATTCATTGCCGGAATGGTCGTAATGCATGTGACTGATGATAACGTCTTCGATCGAGGCCGGATCGATGCCTAACATCGCGAGTCCATCGCCGGGGTTCCGCAAATAGTCACGGCCCCGCCGTTTGGCCTCGGCTTCGTCGAACCCGGTATCGAGGATAATAGTCCGGTTTTCGTTGGTGATTGCCCAGACGAAATAATCCAGCGGCATGGACGTATCATGCGGGTCGCCGCCGATGAAGTTATCGCCGCTGCGCCGCGCGTTATGCGCATATTTGATGGCGTAGATTTCGTAGCTTTCCCGTTCGGCCATGGCGCCTTATTTCCTCTGACTAAGGGTTTGGCTTAGTCTTGGGTTTTACCTCGACACCGGCGCGCTGCTCGATGCCGCGCACGATGTTGGTGAAATCCGAATCGCGTCCAAATTCGGCGGCGGTCTTGGTCCAGATTGTCTCCACGGCGCCGGCCACGTCGATGGGCACACCCAATTTCCTGGCAACCTGCACATAAAGCGCCACATCCTTCTGCATCAGCCCGGTGGCAAAACCAAAATCGAAACTGCGCGGCAGGATGGCGCGCGAAAACTTGTCCTGGGTAGCCGAGTTACGGCCGCTGCCGGCATTGATCACGTCGAGCATAATCTGCGGATCGAGCCCAGCTTTCGTGCCCATGACGATGGCTTCCGCACTCAACGCCAGCGCCGACGCGGTCAGGAGATTATTGGCGAGCTTCATGGTCTGGCCCAGCCCCGCCTCAGTGCCCACGTGAAAGACGATCCCGATCGCTTCCAGCAAAGGCCCGATTTCGGCGAACAGCTCATCGGGACAGGCCACCATGACCGCCAACGTGCCGGCCCGGGCCCCGGCGACGCCGCCGCTTACCGGCGAATCCACGAAACCGATCCCCCGCACCGCAAGCGCGGCCGCGATCTCCCGCGCCATATCCGGCCCACTGGTGGACAGATCGACAAAATTTTTGACCTTGCCGCCCGCGACAATGCCATTGCGGCCGAGCGCGACATCTTTCACAATATCGGGGGTTGGCAGGCTGACGATGATTGTCCCGGCCTCCGACGCCACCGCCGCCGGCGATGGGGCTGCAGTCGCACCGCGCCCGACCAGCGCCGCCACGGCTTCCTCGCGTACATCATAGACAACCAGCGTGTGGCCAGCGTCAAGAAACCGCCCCGCCATCGGCCCGCCCATCTTGCCGAGGCCGATAAACCCGATGGCCTCAGTCATAATTGCATTTTCCATTCACCTAATCATCCGCTCCGATTTGTTAGCTACCTTGACGCGGCGTAGTGCGCGAGGGCGAGAAGGTCGACGTCGGAAATTCCGTATACTGTAGCGGCCATGATACTGTCGCCTCCCTTGCGCCTGCTGTCGCGGTAATCTTTCATCACCTGGTACATATAGTCGATGCGCTGTTTGGCCAGACGCGGGATCTGCTCCTGACCCGCAAGCGACGGCAAGTGGCATGAAGCGCAGCGCAGACGCAGCGCCAGCGCTTCACCGCGCTTCACCCGCGCCGGGTCCACCCTTTCCTCGCTCGCCTTCGGCGGCAGTGCGGCATAATGCTCTGCCAGCGCGATGAAGTCTTCGTCTTTAAGATTTTTGACGAAGGGCGTCATTGCTTCGACCGGGCGAACGCCTTCACGAATAAAAATCAGTTGATCCAGCAAAAAGAAATTCGGCTGGCCGGCCAATGAGGGAATTTTCTCGGTACGGGAATTACCGTCGAGGGCGTGGCAGACGGCGCAGCTCTCGACGATTTTTGACAGGGGCGTGTCCCCTGACACGGCGGGCGCCGGCCAAATTGCAGCGGCCGCCAGCCCGAAGGCCAGAAGCCGCCGAATTTGTGTCAGGCGCCGCATCAATGACGGATCAGGCTCCGATTTACTTCGGGCCGCTGTAGGAGATGCGATAGATGGCACTGTTCTGTTCGTCCGACACCAGTAGCGAACCGTCTGGCATCTGCAGAACGTAAGCAGGCCGCCCAAAGAACGCATTGGCGTTGTCATCCAGCAACCCGGTCATGAACGGCTGTATCACGGCGGTGCCATCCGGCTGAACCTTGGCGGTCACCACGTCGTAGCCGAACTTGTTTTCCCGGTTCCACGAACCGTGCCGGGCGATGAAGGCAACGTTGCGGTATTCTCTCGGGAACATGTCGCCGGTATAGAACTTGATGCCCAGTCCCGCGGCCTGGGGTCCGGTCAAGGCCGCCGGCATGATGACGCCGGCACACGGGTTAGGCGTAACCACATCACGATCGGGAATGCTATTGGCGTGACAATACGGAAATCCGAAATTGGCGCCTTCCTGATTGCGGGGAACGCGGTTTAGTTCGTCCTGAGGACCATCGTTGCCGGCCCAGTCACGGCCGTTATCGGTGAACCACAACTCCCCTGTAACTGGGTGCCACGCGAAACCAACCGTGTTCCTGATCCCGCGCGCGACGATCTCCATGCCTGAGCCGTCGGCATTGTAGCGGCGGATATGGCCCCGTATTCCCGGATTGAATTCGCAGATGTTGCAGTTGGCGCCGACCTGTACGTAAAGTTTGCCATCCGGTCCGAAGTCGACGTATTTCCAGTTGTGATGGATTTCCGGCGGAAGGTTGAAAGCTTTTGTCAGTTCAACCGGTTGCCCCGGATTGTCGAGATTGTCCTCGATGTTGTCGTAACGAAAAACTTTGTGGATCGCGAAGACGTAAAGCGAGCCATTCCTGAAGGCGAGGCCATTCGGATGGGTCAAACCGGTGGCGATGGTCTTAATTTCGCGCCGGCCGCCCTTGTCGACAATCGCGTAGACGCGGCCAATCCGCCGCGTGCCCATGAACATGGTACCCTTGCTGCCCCACACCATGGTGCGGCCGTTGACGTGCCCATGGGACCAGATTTCCGCCTTGAAGCCTGCCGGCAGCTTCAACTTACCGAGCGGGATTTTTTCAAGCGCCATGGCAATTGGCGGCGCCCGGTGCGGTCTCAGTTTCTGGCTCTGATTGCTCGTCGACCGATCGGATTTGTCCATGGCGCTCAGCCCTGGCGGGCCGCGCCGTACCGTCGGCTTCTGTGCGAAGGCTGCCGTGAAGCCCAGTGTCAGTATCGAAATTGCGCCGACCGCAATAAACGACGTCCGGCCAGATATTTTTGCTATACCCCGACTCATTGAGAAAGCGAAATTAACGCTTGCTGGGCCCATTGAAAAGGATTCTTGTTG
>JAQBTY010000274.1 GCA_027624735.1 Pseudomonadota bacterium
GAGGCGGGGCCGTCCGATGCCCATCCGCTGATCCATCTCCCCATCGGTCCGGCCCGAATTATCAACCATCCAAGCTATGACTGGTGCTACGAGACCGAACCGCAGCCGAATCTGGCGAACCGCCGAATTGCCTGGCCGCGCGGCAAGACGCTCGGCGGATCGTCGTCGATCAACGGCATGGTGTATATCCGCGGTCATGCGCGCGATTACGATCTCTGGGCGCAGCGCGGTCTGACCGGCTGGTCCTACGCCGACGTATTGCCCTATTTCAAACGCGCCGAATCCAATGCAAGGGGCGGCGATGATTTTCACGGCGCCGACGGGCCGCTCAATGTGACGGACGAGAACGGGACACACCCGCTGTTCGATGCCTTCGTCGAGGCGGGCCAGCAGGCCGGCTACGCCCTTAATCCCGATTTCAACGGCGCCGACCAGGAAGGATTCGGCAAGTTCCAGTTCACCATCCAGGGCGGCAGGCGTCGGAGCACGGCGGCGCCCTTTCTGAAAGCCGCCAGGGCCCGCCGCAATCTGATCGTGGAGACCGGCGCCCATACGCAGCGGATCGATTTTGACGGCACGCGGGCTGTTGGCGTCACCTATCGGCGCAAGGGCAAAGAGGTAACGGCCCGCGCCGCCCGGGAGGTCATCGTCGCGTCGGGGGCGCTCAATTCGCCCCAAATCCTGATGCTGTCGGGTATCGGCGACGCGGACCATCTCAAGAGTCACGGGATAGAGGTCGTGGCGGCCCGCGCGGAGGTCGGGCGCAACATGCAGGATCATCTCTCGATCCGGAACATGCATGCCTCCAATATATCGACCGTGACCGACGAATTGACCAGCATCCCGCGCAGCGTCTTCGCGGTTTTACGTGCCGCCCTGCTCCGCACCGGATCGGCGGCGGCCTTTCCGCTGGCGGGCGGCGCCTTCGTCCGTACCCGGCCCGAGCTGGAGATACCCGATATCCAGTTTCATTTCAGCGCGGGTAATATCATGTCGATCCAGCGCCGGCCGTTCGCGAAACCGGCCACCGATCACACGAGGCCCGACGCTTTCATGTGCCATGCCTGCCAGCTGCGGCCCGAAAGCCGGGGGACGGTGACACTTCGGTCCGCCGACCCGGCCATGCCGCCGATCATGCAGCCAAACTATCTGTCAGCCCAACAGGACAAGCTCACCATGCGGGCGGCTTTCAAGGTGGCGCGGACAATCATGTCCCAGCCGGCTCTTGTTGAATACAGCAAGGGCGAAATCTGGCCCGGCCCCGGCGTTCAAAGCGATGATGAGATCGACGGGTTCATCGCCGAGGCCGCCGGCACCGTCTACCACCCGGTGGGCACCTGCCGCATGGGCAAGGACGACGATGCGGTGGTCGATGAGGCGCTTCGGGTCAAGGGCGTAGAGGCGCTGCGCGTGGTCGACGCCTCCATCATGCCCAGTCTGGTCGGCGGCAATACCAACGCCCCCACCATCATGATCGCCGAAAAGGCCTCCGACATGATCCTCGGTAACCCGCCGTTGGTGGACGCTTAGGACGGCTGAAGGAGGGAAATCCCGGGGAAAAAGCGGGTTTTCGAAAAACAACCCCATGCATTAAGGAATAGCGGTATTATAATACCGCATTCGATGCATTGCCGGCCATCCGTTCGAGGCACGCATGGGGCGAGGGTCGCGACGCCTAATCCTTTTTGGATTTCGGTTTGAGCTCGTTCAGCACCCGCCTGGTAGCCTTTCCGGCAAAGCGGGCGGGATGCCGGCGCGCGTCGGTTTCCTCGGCGATCTTGCCAATATCGGCCTTGGTTTCTTCGAGACGGGGCTTTGCTTTTTCCCAGGCGGCCTGGGCGCGCGGCTTGACTTCATTGTTATAGGCGTCTGCAGCAGCGCGCTGGACCCGCTCGTCGGTGGCGACGCGCCGCGCCGCCTTAAACAGAAGATTTCGCAAGAAGGACATAGAATGCTCCAAACCTCCCCTCAATAATGGGGTGAAGGTGCCCTGACGGCAAGCGGTGGCTTGTTATTGGGTCCGTCCACGGTCATCATCGTTCATCACTTAAATGACGGAGGATGCAATGATCGATCTCTATACCTGGCCGGCACCGAACGGTCACAAGATCCATATCATGCTGGAGGAATGCGGGCTCGAATACACCGTTCACGCGATCAATATCCGCGCGGGCGATCAATTCAGCGAGGATTTCCTGAAGATAAGCCCCAATAACCGTATCCCCGCGATGATCGACCGCGACGGCATCGGCGGCCAGGAAATCTCGGTTTTCGAGACCGGCGCCATGCTGATCTATCTCGCCGACAAGACCGGCAAGTTTCTCCCCAAGGCCGGTGTCGACCCGAAAGGCCGCTACGATGTGCTGCAATGGCTCATGTGGCAGATGGGTGGCGTCGGGCCGATGTTCGGCCAGGCCGGCCATTTCCGCAATTACGCCCGCGAGCGGGAAAGCGACGACAAGCTGCAGTACGGCATCGACCGTTACACCAACGAAGCGCACCGGCTCTATGGTGTGCTCGACCGCCGGCTCGAAGGCCGGGACTACGTGGCGGGCGACTATTCCATCGCGGACATGGCGATCTGGCCGTGGTGCCGCTCGCCCGACCGCCGCGGAATCGACCACGCAGAGTATCCCAACGTGTTGCGCTGGTTCGACGCCATCGATGCTCGCCCGGCCGTCCAGCGCGCCGTCAAGGTACTGCTTGAGGAATCGGAACGTCCCGCCAAACATGACGAAAAGGCCTGGTCCATCATGTTCGGCGACCGCCAGTTCAAGCGGGGATAGCCAGTAGCTCGTATAATTCTCTCGTCATTGCCGGGCTTGACCCACTACTGTCCGGTTTAATTCTGCAACTCCATGCGGAAACCGGTCGATTGCGCGGGTTACGAGGAGATCGAGCCTCATGAGACACCGATGTGGAATTCGGTGCCGTAGTACCCCCTCCCTAACCCTCCCCCGCCGCGGGGGAGGGGATTTATGTTGTAAGTCGTTGAAAACCTTTCCCTCCCCCCGTTTCGGGGGGAGGTTAGGAGGGGGGTGCGCTTCGTCGAATGCGCCAAATGTCGCCATGACAAATTAAACCGGACAGTAGTGGGCTTGACCCGGCAATCCAGAACGTCGATGCACCCCTGGATTGCCGGGTCAAGCCCGGCAATGACGAAGGAAGTTGTGAGTTCACGCCGTGATCGGCAATCCCCCCGGCTTGGAATCCATCAGGACGATGACGAGGCGGGCGGTTTCGGCGCCGCGGTTCCACCAGGCATGGTTGGTGCCCTGCTGGACCATGACGTCGCCTTTGTTGAGATGCACCTCGGCCCCGTCGTCCAGCTCCATGTCGATTTCACCGGAGACGACGAAGATGAAGTCGATCGAGTCGGTGCGGTGCATGCGGCCGGGCGTGCCGGGCGGGGTGTCGTTGATGGCGAAGCGGGTGCCGTTCGCGGGGGGCTGGGTGCCGATCCGCCGCGCGCCGTAATCCTCATCCGTCCAGACCTCGGCCGGGCATTCGTCGGACGACCAGATCAGCGTCGAGACCATGCCGCGGCCCGACCATTTGTGATTGGTAGCAAAGCCGTCGATCCCGACGATCGCCTTGCCGTTTGCATCGTGGGTGGTGACGATGCGCCGGATGGGAACCGTCGGCGGTTCGCCGGTGCTGGACGGCGGCGGCGGCGCCGGCGGCGCGATGTTTCCGGGTCCCGGCTGCTTCTTGGAATCCGTCATGACGAAGCCGAGCCGCGCGGTCTCGGTGCCGCGGTTGATCCAGCTATGGTTGGTTGCCTGCTGCACCATCATGTCGCCGGCCTTCATGTGGACCATGGCGCCGTCATCCAGCTCCATGTCGATTTCGCCCGACAGGCACACCACGTAATCCAGCGTGTCGGTGCGGTGCATCATGGGCGCGTTGCCCGGATAGAAATCGATCATGGCTATCCGGGTGCCGCGCGGCACCGGCTGGCGGTCGACGATCCGTGCGCCGTAATCCTCGTCCGACCAAACCTCGGCCGGCATCTCGTCGCAATACCAGATCAGGGTCGAGACATTGCCGCCCTTGGGCGACCATTTATGGTTCGAGGCGTAATCGTCGATGGTGACGATGGCTTTCTTGTTGGCGTCGTGCCCGGTGATCACACGGCGGATCGGCGGGGTGGGGGGGAGCTGTTCAACGGCCATTAAATCCTCCTGTTCCTGTCCTAATCCGCCAGCGGCTTGGCGCCGCCGTCGGGAATATCGACGTCGAAACCGACCAGCACGATGGCGACCATGGTGTAAAAGCCGATGATGGTGACCAGGTCCAGTACGGTTTGCTCGCCTAAAATCGTCACCGCCTGTTGATAGGTCGCGTCGCTAAGTTTGCGCCCGGCCGTCAGTTCCGTGGTGACCGCATGCACGATTTTCTCGTCCTCTTCCACGATCACAGGGACCGACCGGGTTCGGATCGCGTCCACCAGATCGGGGGCGAGCCCCACCTTGTCGGCATGGGCGGCATGGGCGTGCCATTCATACTGGGCGGTGTAGGTCCGGGCTATGATCAGGACCGCGAGCTCCACCAGCCGCTGCGGCACCGATGTGCCATGTCTCAGATAGCTGCCGAACGCGTTTGCGTGCGCCGCCAGTTCCGGCGTGCGGAGCCAGAGCGCGAACGGACCCTTGGCGGTCCCGCCGCCGCGCGAGCCGGCGATTTCGTCATTGAGGCGCCGTTGCTCCGGCGTCATCCGGTCCAAGGGGATTGGGTCGATGCGGGCCATGTTTGTCTCCCTGATATGGCTGTTTCCAGTGAGAGTGCCGCAGGAATTGCCGGAGGTCCACAGACGGAAATAATTTTGCTATAATCCGGCGATGATTTTGCTCGGGAGGTTGTTATGGCAACGATGCTGAACCAAATGGCGGTAAGGCCGTTATCGGACGCGCTGGGTGCGGAAGTGTCGGGAATCGATGTGTCGAAAATCGACGACCCGACCTTTCGTGAGTTGCGCGACATCTTTCATGACAGGCTTGTCCTGGTGGTGAAGGATCAGGATCTGTCGCCCGCCGACCAGACCGCCTTCGCCCGCCGCTTCGGTGAGATCCAGTATCACATCTCGCCGGAATATCTGATGAAGGATCAGCCGGAAGTCATGATCCTGTCCAATGAAAAAGAAGACGGTAAGTTCATCGGTCTGCCTGACGGCGGCAGCGAATGGCATTCGGACCATTCCTACGTGGATCAGCCGACCGGCTACACCGTGCTACATGCCATCAAGGTGCCCAGGGACGGCGGCGACACCGAATGGACCAGCATGGTCAGGGCCTATGACAGCCTGTCGGATGATATGAAACGGCGTCTCGGCGGTCTGATCGGCACCCACAGTTTCAACCGGCTCAAGAACAGCCGTCTCACGGTGCCGGTGCGCCATGGCAACGATCCGGACTACTACAAGCGGTCACCGCCGGATTCGTACCATCCCGTCGTCCGCACCCATCCCGCGACCGGCAGGAAGGCGCTCTATATGTCGCCCCGCTTCACCATCGGGATCAAGGACATGGATGATGTGGCGGCGCGGTCACTGCTCGACGAACTGTTTGCCCACATAAATAACCGCGCCTTTGTCTATCGCCATCGCTGGACAGTGGGCGACCTGCTGCTGTGGGACAACCGCGCTACCATCCACCTCGCCTGCGGCGGCGTCCCCGAAGGCCAGCACCGCCGCATGCACCGCACCACCGTACTGGGGGAAATTCCGTTTTAGGGATTTTTGTCGGTCCCGCCCTCCTTTTTCTCGTCATCCTCGGACTTGTTCCACTGGTGTCCGGTTTAAATTTTGTCATTCACCTGAGATCGTTGGCTTTGGCCATGTTTTTGAAGTTCGTTCGATTAGGGACTCCAATTTCGTAGCGGTGGGGCGCCGTAACCATCCCTTTATTCGTCATTACCGGGCTTGACCCGGTAATCCAGGGGAACCGCAGGCGAAACGGGGCCCCCCTGG
>JAQBTY010000275.1 GCA_027624735.1 Pseudomonadota bacterium
CTGAATAGGCTCCATCCCAGTATGCCGGCTGTCAGGTAGATGGCGGAGGCGAATTGGCCGTCGATACCTGGCAATTTAGCGCGCAAAACCGCCGAGAGGATCAGAGCGAAGATCAACACCTGCGATAACGGCTGTAGAATCATCCAAAACCCACCAAGGATGCTGCGGGAAAAGCGGGCGACGAGCTCGTTGCGGATGGACGTAAAGACGAAGCCCCGGTAGCGCCAGAGGGCCTGTACCAAACCAAGCATCAAAAGGCGCCTTTCATGAGCATTTCAACTTCAGTCACGACGTCTTGTACCTTTTTCATATCGCCGCGTGCCTCCACATTGAGGCGCAGCAAGGGTTCCGTGTTGGAGGCACGGAGATTCAGGCGCCAGTTGGGGAATTCCAGGCTGATGCCATCGGTATAATCGACCCCGACCACTTCCTCAGAGGGAGAGCGGCTAAGGTAGTGCTCTTTGACGATTTCAATGCGGGCTTGCGCATGATCTACGCGGAAGTTGATTTCGCCGCTGCAAGGATAGACCACCATGCGATCGCCCACCAGTCTGGAGAGCGGTTGGCCGGTGACGCTGATCAGCTCGGCGATCACCAGCCAAGGGATCATGCCGCTGTCGCAGTAGGAGAAGTCGCGAAAGTAGTGGTGGGCGCTCATCTCGCCGCCATATATGGCATCTTCAGCGCGCATGCGCTCCTTAATAAAGGCATGGCCGGTTTTGCTCTGGACCGGAGTGCCACCAGCACGATTGACGATATCGATGGTGTTCCAGGTCAGGCGCGGGTCGTGAATGATTTTATTACCCGGGTGTTTTTTGAGCAAGGTCTCGGCCAGTAGGCCGACGATGTAGTAACCCTCGATGAACCGGCCTTTCTCATCGAACAGGAAGCAACGATCGAAATCGCCATCCCAGGCCAGCCCAAGGTCAGCACCGTATTGCCTGACGGCGTCGGCGGTAGTGGCGCGGTTTTCGGGTAGCAGGGGGTTGGGGATGCCGTGGGGAAAGCTGCCGTCGGGTTGGTGATGCACTTTGATGAACTGAATAGGGATACTTAGTGCTGAAAAACGCGCTTCGATAGCATCGATAACATGCCCCGCGGCGCCGTTGCCGGCATTGACCACCAGTTTGAGGGGGCGCAAGCCTGCGGGTTTTATGTAGCCTAGAAGATGATCAACGTAGGACTCAAGAATGGTTTGCCGGGTGAGTCGCCCTGGGGCTTGCACCGGTTTGAAGTTGTTGGCTTCAGCCAGTTGTTGGATGTCCCGCAGACCGCTGTCGCCGCTGATGGGCCGAGCGTCTCTGCGCACCAGCTTCATCCCGTTGTAATCGAGCGGGTTGTGGCTGGCGGTGACTTCGATGCCGCCGTCCACATCCAAATGGAAGGCGCCGAAATAGACTTCCTCGGTGCCGGTCATGCCGATATCGATTACGTCCGCGCCGGAATCCATGAGGCCACGCGCAACCGCCTGCTTCAGAGACTCGCTGGTTAGGCGCACGTCACTTCCGACCACTACACGTTTTGCCTTCAGATACTGAGCATAGGCGCGACCAACCCGGTAGGCAACGTCTTCGTTCAGCTCAGGGCCCAGTTTGCCGCGGATGTCATAGGCTTTGAAGCAGGTGAAGTTACTCATTTCTGGTCACAGTTGCCTCCTCGTTATCCCGATACGGAAACGGCGCTCCGGCAGTCTTCGAGCACTGCAGCAAGCGTCTCTTCGAACCGATGTTCGGGCGACCAGCCGAGCAGCCTGCGCGCCTGCGTTGCGTCACCGATAATACGGGGCAGGTCACTGGGACGCAGGCGGGCTGGATCATGTTCGACCGCAATTTTCACCCGGCTGAGCGCCAAAAGCTGCTCCAGAATTTCCTCTATGCGACGCGGCACACCCGAGGCTATATTGAGAATCACGCCGGGCGGCAAATTCGGTGCCTCCCGCACCGCCAGCGCATAGGCGGCGGTGACATCGCGCACATCGAGAAAATCACGCTCCGCATCAAGATTGCCGACCTGGATAATCGGTGGCGCCACGCCCGCTTCGATGCGCGCAATCTGCATTGCAAAGGCGGGCACTACAAAGGCCTCGCTCTGTCCGGGACCGATGTGATTAAAGGGGCGCAAACGAATACATTTCAAGCCGCGCCGCGCCTGAACGCCAAGCGCGAGATCGGCTGCCGCCTTTGTGACGGAATAATCATCGACCGGCGCAAGCAGCGTGGTTTCATCGAGCGGCAATCCAGCGCTGGCACTGGCACCATAAATTTGTCCGGAGCTTACAAAAACAAGTGCACAATTCGGCGCCTGCTCCAGAATCCCAAAGGCGACATTGAGCGTGCCGTATACGTGCACACCCCACGTCGCAAGTGGATCCGCGTTCGCGGCCGGAACCGCGGCCATGCCGGCCAGATGCACAATATGGGTGGGTTGGAACCGGGCGATTGTCTGACTGACAGCGGCACGATCTGTGACGTCTAATGCTTCGAACGCGCCAAGAACGGGATGCTCCCCTATCTTCAGCGTGGTCGCGAGAATCTCCACAGAATCCGCAAATTTCTGACGTAAACTGGTAACCAGGTGCCGCCCAACAAATCCCTGCGCCCCGGTGATCAAGACCCTCATGCCAGCCGTCTCGGTACGATAGTTTTAGAGATGTTCGTGATGCCGCAGACGATCGAGATCGGCGTCCACCATTTCTGCGATCAATTCTTCCAGCGTCGTCTCCGCCACCCAGTCCAACTTTTTCCGTGCCTTTGTGGGATCGCCCAGAAGCACATTAACTTCGGCGGGGCGAAGGTAGCGTTCGTCCAGCACGACATGATCTTCGGCATTGAGGCCGACATGGGAGAAAGCCAGCGTGCAGAAATCCCGAACGGAAACTGTACGGCCGGTCGCTATCACATAGTCGTCCGGTTCGTCCTGTTGAAGCATGAGCCACATAGCCTTGACATAGTCGCGCGCGTGCCCCCAATCGCGCTTGGCGTCGAGATTGCCGAGCGGCAGCGTTTTCTGGAGATCGAGCTTGATGCGCGCCACGCCGTCAGTGATCTTGCGGGTGACGAACTCGATGCCGCGCAGCGGCGATTCGTGATTGAAGAGAATACCGCTCGATGCGTGCAGGCCGAAGCTTTCGCGATAGTTCACTGTCATCCAGTGGCCGTAAAGCTTGGCCGCTCCGTAAGGAGAGCGGGGATAGAAGGGGGTCGACTCCGACTGCTCTGGCTCTTGGATTAGGCCAAACATCTCCGAGGAAGAGGCTTGGTAGAAGCGTGCCTGGGGGCAAGTGAGCCGCGTCGCTTCGAGCATGTTCGTTACGCCAAGGCCTGTGACCAAGCCAGTGAGATAGGGCTGTTGCCAAGAAGATTTAACAAAAGACTGTGCGGCGAGGTTGTAGATTTCTGTAGGCTCAACCGTCTCCAGAATCCGAATGAGCCCCGAGAGATCGGTGAGATTGCCATCATGCAGCGTTACATTTTCGGCAACGCCGATCCATTTCAGTCGTGTGTCGACAACATCGGCCGACGCACTGCGACGCAATAGGCCGTGGACCTCATAGCCTTTTTCGATCAGAAATTTGGAAAGATAGGCACCATCCTGGCCTGTTATACCGGTAATCAATGCGTGTTTCACAGCCATAATACAGTCTTTCAATGCCGGCACTTTTTCGATCAGAATCGATGAGATCGAACTTGCATTGCTCGAGCTCTTTTGTCCAGTCGTTGCAGATGTATTCCGAGGGTGTGCGTCTTTGAGCGGCTTGTCCCGGAGCTGGAGCGCGCACGAGTGTCGCAATTCGGCACAGCAAAATGGCTCAAAGACGCACCCGGTGAATCGGTCGCACAATTTTTGAAACCTTGGCCAACGACAGAAAATGTATTCGGAGCTTGTTCGCGGATCTCGCGCGCGAATAAAGTATTGACAATCGCGAAGGGGGTCCGGAACATCACTAACGATGGCGAAGTCGTTCAATTTCGGGCAACCAGCACTACCCCGAGCTGAATAGCTGTGTCGAAGCGGAGACCAATATCCGGGCAGAAGATCTGCTTGCGTGGGCGTTCGGCGAGCGCCCTAATCCTACCTGAGAAAGTAAAGCTATATGAATATAGTTCCGGTTATCATCAGCGGCGGCAGCGGCTCGCGGCTTTGGCCAATGTCCCGGGAGCTGCACCCTAAGCCGTTCATTCCTCTCCCGAACGGTGAGACGCTCATCCGCGAAACATACACGAGAGCGGCGGCTCTTGAGGGGGTCAAACACGTCGTCACGGTGACCAACCGCGAACTCATGTTCAAGACAGCCGATGAATATGGCGAGGTTCCGGTCCAAAACATCAAGAACAGTTTCATACTCGAACCGATGGGCCGCGACACTGCAGCGGCAATTGCTATGGCCGCGCTTTACGTCGCAGAGACCGATCACCCGAATTCCATCATTTTGGCGCTGCCCGCCGACCATTTGATAACGAGCGATAGCTCCTTTCACGTCGCAGTACTCGCCGCGGCAAGCCTCGCAGACGAAGGTCGGATTGTAACGTTCGGCATTAGGGCCGAGCGTCCTGAGACAGGCTTCGGCTATATCGAAGCAGAGGGTAGCAACGTCGTTCGGTTTGTAGAAAAACCTGACGAAGAAACCGCAGCAAAGTTCCTCGCGACCGGCCGGTTCTTTTGGAATTCCGGCATGTTCTGTTTTCCAGCCCAGACCATGATCGATACTATGGATGAACTCTGCCCCGAAGTGTTGGTTCAGGCGCGAGCGGCTTTGCTGAGTGCCAAAAAAACGGAAGCCACAGACCGTACCAGCCTCGAGATTGACAGGGACAGTTTTGCATTGGTACCGGCCATATCCCTTGACTATGCGGTGATGGAGAAGGCCCAAAATGTTGGCTTTGTACCCTGCGCTTTTGGTTGGTCCGACATCGGCTCCTGGAGCGTGATGTCTGAGCTGACTTCTCGGGACGAGCATGGGAATCGTGTAAATGGTGAGGCAATTATGCACGATGTCGACAACTGCTACGTGCAAAGCGAAGATCGGCTTGTAGCGCTAGTTGGTGTCTCGGACCTTTTAGTTGTCGACACCCCAGACGCTCTATTGGTGGCGCACAAGGACCGGGCCCAGGATGTTAAAGTCGTCTACAACCAATTGAAATCCGCCGGCCATGAGGCGGCTTCCTTGCACCGTACCGTGCATCGACCTTGGGGAACCTACACCGTTCTGGAGGAAGGCGAGCGCTTCAAGATTAAGCGGATCGAAGTGAAGCCTGGCGCGCAGCTCAGTCTCCAGGCCCACCAGCACCGTTCTGAACATTGGGTTGTAATCAGTGGAACCGCGAAAGTGGTTAATGGCGAGCAGGAACTCATGCTCACAACCGATCAGTCAACCTATGTTCCCTGCGGACACAAGCACAGATTGGAAAACCCCGGCGTGACAGGCCTGGTCATAATCGAAGTGCAATGCGGCGACTATCTCGGCGAGGATGACATTGTGCGATTCGACGATGTGTATGGTCGTTTGTAGCGCGATGCTTTCAACGAAAACTGGAGAACTGGAGTACTTTCAGAGTAAATCGGCTTGAGCCTCCTGATGGGTTCCCGAACCTCCAGCGATGCAATATTCCTTCCGTTATATCAACAGCTCGCCCGAGGTAATCAGCCTGGCTATTATAATGTACATCCGCTATCCGCTGTCGTTCAGACAGGTCGAAAATCCGCTGTTCGAACGGGAGATCAATATCTGCCACGAGACCGCACGATATTGGTGGAACCGGTTCAGTCCGATGTTTGCGGCGGAGATCCGAAAACGGCACGTTCATGGTTCTTCAGACGCCCAATGGTAGTGGCACCTGACGAAGTGTTTGTCAGAATCAATTGTGAGAATAGCAGTGACCGTCCGGTGAATGCGCTCTATCGTGGTGACGGGGTTGCCGGTTACGCTTCGGATGCAGCGTAACGCCAGGGGAGC
>JAQBTY010000276.1 GCA_027624735.1 Pseudomonadota bacterium
ACCCATTGAATATAATCCTGTGGGTGGCCGGGAGGGGGAGAGGGCTGGAGCGCTTGGTTTAGTAAGACGGCGCCGGGGTGGATGGCTTATCGCCCACCTTGCGGCCCGCAAGTTCCAAACCCTTGTCGAGACCGGGCGTGGACCGCACCGGCGCGGCCATCAGGAACGTATAGCCTTCGCCAAGAATCCGCTCCACATTGCCGGCGGTCACATGCGGGTGACCCACAGCCACGTTGTTGTCCTTGCAGGTACTGACAATCTGCGCCATGGCATCGAGCACCACCTTGTGTTCGTATTGCCGCGGATAGCCGAGTTCCTGGCTCAGATCGCCCTCGCCAATCAGCACGGCACCGATACCGGGCACGTTCTTCAGAATGTCCGACAAATTTTCGATGCCCTTGGTGTCCTCGATCATCAGGATTACCAGGATCTCGCCGTCGGGCGCCAGAGGCCACACATCGGCCTTCTTGTAATACTCCTGCTGGCCCAGACCCCAGTACCGTGTCGCCGCGGTCGGTCCGTCGCCCCGGATACCGGCGGGTTCGTACAGAGGAGCATCGCTCAGGCGCGGATAGCGGCAGGCGGCAACCGCGTTATAGGCTTCCGCCACCGAGCTCACATGCGGCCACACCACCCCATAAACCCCAAGATCAAGCGCCTGCTTGGCCTGCCACTGGGCCTGTTCATTGCCATTGGGCGGCACCCGCACCATGGGGGTGACGGAGGGCGCGAGCGATCCCGATTTGGCGATCTGCCCGCGGTTGAGCATATATTGCAGGCAATCGCGCAGGCTGAGCGAATCCCACGGGTTATGTTCCATCTCGAACACGATGCCGTCATACCCGGTCGAGGTGCTATAGGCGATCGCCGTCGGCACATCCGGTGTTGCAAAGGCGGTAAAGGTCGGCTGCCCGGCCGCGAGGGCCGCGATCACCCCGTTCAATCTTTCACTGTCTGCCATTGTCGTCATCCCAACTCATTATTGTCATCGTTGGCGCTAGTTTAGGGACTGTTGGCGGAATGGACAAACCGCTGGGCGGATTTTTTTATAATAGCCCGCTTGCAACACCGCGTTTCCGGGATAAGGTTCCGACAATCAGTACAGGAAAAGCATATGGCACAAATCGTCCTCGGCATGGCCACCTCACACGGCCCGATGCTGTCGACCCCGTGGGAACAATGGGCCGGGAGGGTCGCGTTCGACAAAAGCGTGGCGGCGCATGATTTCCAGGGTGGCAAATACAGCTTCGATGAGTTGGTGACCCTGCGCCGCGACGACAATTTCGCCGCCCAGATTACACCGGAACGCTGGCAGGCAAGGTCGCGGGCCTGCAAGGCGGCCCTCGAAACGCTGGCGGCGAAATATGCCGAAGCCGCGCCCGACGTGGCCGTGATCATCGGCAATGACCAGCAGGAGCTGTTCGATTTCGATAATTTTCCCGCCTTCGCCGTTTATTGGGGAGAGACCATCGAGAGCGGGCCTCGCAGCAACGAGCAGATAGCAAAGTTGCCGCCGGGCGTCGCCATTGCCGAACGCGGCTTCGCGCCACCCGACGACCGCACCTATCCCGGTCATCCGGAATTGGGCCGGCATATCATCGAACATCTGATGGAAGCCGATTTCGATATCGCCGCATCCAAGACACTGCCGAAGGGGACCGGCTATGTGAATGGCATTCCCCACGCCTATGGATTTATCTATCGCCAGATCATGAAGGATGACGTGATCCCCAATGTGCCTGTCGTCCTCAACACTTTTTACCCACCGAACCAGCCGCGCGCGGCGCGCTGCTACCGCTTCGGCAAGGAAATCAAGGCCGCCATCGAAAGCTGGGAGTCGGACGCCCGCGTCGCGGTGTTCGCGTCCGGCGGGCTGAGCCATTTCGTGATCGACGAGGCGCTGGACCAGACGGTTCTGAAAGCGCTTGCCAACCACGATATGGACTCGCTGACCGCCATCCCGGAGGACCATTATCAGGCCGGTACGTCGGAAGTGAAAAACTGGATCCCGCTGGCCGCCATCATGGCCGAGTGCGGCATGAAAATGACCCTGGTGGATTACGTTCCCTGTTACCGTTCCGAAGCCGGCACCGGCAACGCCATGGGTTTCTCCTATTGGGGATAGCACGTGGCGCCGCTATTCTACCCTGGTAGCGTAGTGATCGCGTAGGAACAGGTAGCATGGCGGCAGGATTTATCGAAAAACACGGTCTGTTGACCGAAGAGCAGGCGGCCTCGGTCGTAGAGGTGAAGCGACGAGTCGAGGCCGAGGGTGTAAGGCTGGTCCGCATGGTATGGGCCGACACCCACGGCCATGCCCGTGCCAAGCTGGTCGCGGTACCGGTGTTCCTGACAGCGCTCTCCGAAGGATACACCATCAATGTGGCGACGTTCACACTGGATGCCTCGGGCGGGCGGGTGTTCCGGTCGTTCGTGCGCGGCGGCGGCATGGATCTGGAGGAAATGACCGGATCCCCCAACCTCACCATCGTCCCCGACCCGGCCAGTTTCCGTATCTTGCCGTGGGCGCCCGAGATCGGCTGGGTTCTGTGTAATGAATATTTCACCGACGGCACGCCGTTTCATTTTTCCGGCCGGCAGCTCCTGCAAAAACAGCTTGGCCGTCTAGCGGAAAAGAACCTGGATTTGATGGTCGGGCTGGAGGTCGAATGGTATCTCCGGCGCATCGATGGCGACTACATCGAGTACAACACCGGCAAACCGGGCAAGCGCGGCCGCGCCATTGAGACGCTGCCGGTGGAGCCGGGCTACTCGTACCATTCGGAAACCAACATGGATCTCATGCAGCCGCTGCTGAGCACGCTGGCCGAAACCTATGAGAAACTCGGGCTGCCGTTACGTTCCATCGAAAACGAATACGCGCCGGGCCAGCTCGAATGCACATTCGCGGCCCAGCCGGCGCAACTGGCGGCGGATAATTTCGTGCTGTTCCGCACCGCCACGCGGCAGGTCTGTCGCCGCCACGGCTATTTCGCCAGCTTTATGTGCAAACCCGCCATCGAAGGCTACTACACCAGCGGCTGGCACCTGCATCAGTCGCTCGTCGACCGGGAGAGCGGCGCGAATAAATGCATGCCGGAGACCGGTGCGGACTACCTGTCGCCGCTGGCCAACGCCCATCTGGCCGGGTTGCTGAATCATGCCCAGGAAGCCGCCGTGTTCGCGACACCGACCGTCAACGGTTACCAGCGGTTCAAGCCCAACTCGCTGGCCCCCGACCGCGCCACCTGGAGCTACGACCATCGGGGCGCCATGCTGCGGGTGCTGGGTGGCGTTGGGGATCCGGCGACCCGGATCGAAAACCGCATCGGTGAGCCTGCCGCCAACCCCTATCTGTTCACGGCCTCCCAGATCGTCGCCGGGCTCGACGGCATGGAAAAAAACGCCAAACCATGGCCGGCCGATGACGAACCTTACGAAGCCGACCGGCCCCTACTGCCGGCGAACCTCGGCGATGCCCTTGATGCCCTCGACAACAGTGCGCTTTTCCGCGAACAGTTCGGCGATATTTACATCGACTACTACATCGCCCTCAAACAGGCTGAGCTGGCGCGCTATACCGCCTACATCGCGGACAACAATGCCGACGATGGCGGCAATGGCGTGTCACAGTGGGAACAGGACGAATATTTCGATTTCTTCTGATAGAATAGACGAACGATTATCGCGAAGGTTTTGTCATGACCATCCAGCAACCCCTTAGCACGGCCGCGCTCTATAATTTCGACGAGCTGATCCACGAGGACAAGGTCCACCGGCTTATTTATACGGACGAGGGCATCTTCCGCGATGAAATGCGCAAGATCTTCGGCGCCGTGTGGGTTTTTCTCGCCCATGAAAGCCAGATCCCCGAGAACGATAATTTCGTGAAATCCAAGCTGGGACTGCGCCCGATCATCGTGGTGCGGGATTCAAACGGCCGGATCAGGGCGCTCTATAATCGCTGCACCCATCGCGGCTCCACCGTTTGCCGACAGGAGACGGGCAAGGCCAAGTCCTTCGCCTGCCCCTACCATGGCTGGAGCTTCTTCAATACCGGCAAGCTGAGCGGCGTGCCCTGGCCCGACGGCTATGCCGACGACTTCAGCGACACCAAATTCAATCTGGCGCAGGTGCCGCGCGTGCAATCCTATCGCGGTTTCATCTTCGGCACCTTGAACCCCGACGCGCCATCGCTGGAGGATTATCTCGGCGGCGTCAAAGGCCCGCTGGATGAATGGCTCGACCGGCATCCCGGCGGCAAGGTCGCATTCTGCGATGCCAACCGGCTCAAATTCAACGGCAACTGGAAACTGCTCTACGACAATTCGTGCGACGGCTATCACGTGATCTTCTCGCACCGCTCGCTGCTCGCCATGGAAAACCGGCAGGTCTCGGGCAACGAAGCCGACAAGGGCATGGCCTATTACAAGAACAGCCCCGATACGCAGCCCATGTATCTCAAATATTTCGGCAACGGCCATCATTTCAAGGACAAGCGCCCGGCGGTGGAAAAGCGCCCCGGCGGCCTGTGGGCCATCGAAGGGCCGCATCCGGGGATGGAAAACTACGAGGCGGCGTTACGCGAACGGCTCGGTGAGGCGGCCGATGCGGTGCTCGATCTGGCGTCGTCCGAGCCGGTGAACATCAACATCTTCCCCAACCTGCATATCCTCGGCAATCATGTGCAGGTCTCCCAGCCCGTGTCGCTGACTGAAACCGACACCACCTGGTGGGGCACCGCCGTAATCGATGACGATAACGAACTGCACGGCGCGGTGGATGATGTGAACGCGCTGCGCATGCGCACCCAGGAAGGTTTTCCGAATTTTGGCGAGCTCGACGATTTGATGAATTTCGAACAGATACAGGTGGGGCTGACGGCGGAAGAGGACGAATGGGTCTACATGCATCGCGGCCTCGGCATCCCCGGCCGCCTCACCCATGACGCGGACGGCCACATCGTCGCCCCCGCCACCGACGAGGTGTTCCTGCGCGAAACCATGCAGGAATACAAACGGCTCATGAAGGCGGAGCCAAAACTCGTCATCGAACGCAACGTGGAGGCGGGCTGAGACGATGCCCCAGGACCCGTCCCTCAGTTCGTACTATGTTGGAAACGATTTCTATCAGTCGCTGGTGGACAATTTTTCCGACTGGCAGACCGACGCGGCGGAAATCACCGATCCGATCTTGCGCGATTCATGCCGCCGCCTGCTGGAAAGGGAAGCCCGCCTGCTTGACCAGGACCGGCTCGATGACTGGCTCGCCCTCTATGCGCCCGAATGTCTCTACTGGGTGCCGGCGACGCCCCACGGCGGCGACCCAAGACGCGAAATCGCGGTGTGTTTCGACGACCGCCGCCGTCTCGAAGACCGGCTCTTTCGCCTCAACAACGATTTCGCCTGGTCGCAAAGACCGCGCTCCCGTACCGCGCGGCTGATTTCCAACGTCACTGTCTATGGGACAGAAATCGCCAGCGACTACATGGTGCGCGCCACCTTCTTCACCAGCGAATTCCAGGCCGGCGACAAACGCAGCTACACCGGCTGGTACGGCCACCGCCTCCGCGAGGTGGGGGATGGCTGGGAAATCCTGGTCAAACAGGTCAACCTCATCGATTGCGACCAGAACCTCAGGAATTTAAGTGTTATTTTGTAATGCATTGTCCCCAAGCCCTTCCACGCGTGTCACCCCGGCCCCATGGGCGTGAGGCCCTCTTGGGTCCGGGATGATGAAGGAGAGCACCATCTATCTTCCCCCTCATCGACTGATCTGCCTATAATCAACTCATAAAAAAATCCTGCGAACAGGACCGAGGCTGCATCTAGCCCGAATTATTCACGGTGCGGCGTTTAATGGTTGGTGAGCATGGATTAACCTGTTGAGATT
>JAQBTY010000277.1 GCA_027624735.1 Pseudomonadota bacterium
CAGGCTGCTAGAGGACCCAATCATCTTCATCCCCACTATAGGGATCTCTTTCTACGAACACTTCCCCTAATATCCAGATATGGCGATTTGAGGTGATTGGGAGCACGGCCCCTGTTCCCCATCACCTCAACCACCCCGCTTGCCACCAAAAATTAACCTTTTCCTATAATTCCGCCTTAACGGAATTCTGCTGTAATGGGACTTCTGAAAAAGGCAAACCCGGCCGAAAGGCGGGGGCGCAACGTTACCGGTCTACGGGCGAAAGCCTAGGACAGCGGGACTGCCAGATGATTGTGATCGCGCGCCGTATCGGGCGCGGGCAGCCTGTTCCCTATTCCGGTTACCGAAGCGCCGCCGCCCCTTGAAGGGGAGGATGCGATGCTGAGTGATTTTTTCCTGTATTCCGCTCTCGGTGGCGGTTCGGGCGCGACGTCCAGCCCGTTCGGCACGCTGTCCTACCCGCTGAAAACCGCATCGACAACTGTTGCGGCCAAAGCCGCTGCCCAGCTCTCCGCGCAGATAGAGGCCGAAACGGCGAAGGTCACGGCGTACGACGAACTGCTGTCCGCGGTGACCGGTTTCCAGAATATGCTTGCCGGCTTCGATTTTTCCGATGAAGCCAGCGCGACCGCGGCAGCTCAGGATTTCGTCGACGGGTATAATGCGCTGGCAAGCAACATCGGCGACCTGACCGGGGCGGGCGGCGCGCTCGAAGGCGATAGCACGGCAACCCAGATGGTGTCGTCCCTGCAGAACGAGCTGACGGCGACTTTCGCCGCGGCGGGCTCGTTCGACAAACTTTACCAGATCGGCATCACACCACAGACCGACGGCACGCTGGCGCTCGATAGCGACGTGTTCGCGACGGCCTATGCCGCGGATTCCGCCGGCGTGGAGTCCCTGCTGACCGAGACGGCAAGCGCCTTCGATGGGCTGGTCGCCCCTTACGCCACAGGCGGGGGCCTCATCGAATCCACGGCCGGGGTCTATGGTGATAATCTATTGAATTTGGAAATGGCGCTCCCGGCGCTGGAATATATGGGTGACCAGACCCAGTCCTATGCCAACGCCCAGTACGCCAGCGCCATATACCAGCTCTATGGCAGCGCGCTCACCGAAAATTTGGTCGCGTCTTTTGTGGCGGACTCTTCGAATTCGTTTTTCGCCTGATCGACAGAACCAAGGCCGAATTCGGCAACAAATTCTGAAATTTTTTCCAATTTATTTATATATTTCAAGATACTATTAAATTTCTTTAATCTTATAAATTATAAATAAAACGACTCCTTTCAGCCACGCCGGCCTTGATCCGCGGCTCCCTTCTAAAATTAGAAAGATTTATTCTCTATCGCTCTCGCGTTGACCGCTCATTGAGACGGGACCTCGTTATGCGTGCTATGCAGGGCGGACCGGTCGTGGGTGGGGCTTTCAAACGGGTGGACCGCACCCTATTTCTGGCTATGGAACAATGAAATCGTCCTATTTGATAGCAGGTGTCGTGACCATCGCGGCAGTCGGGTGGGTGCTTTCGGGTCAGGTATCAGATCCGAAGCGGAGCGCGCACGCCGTCGGCTCGGAGGCGGGCGCTGATGGCAAAGAACGATCGGCACTCGCGCCACAGCCTTACAGGCAGGTCCGCGTCCGTGCCATAGAATCCCAGTCGTGGCGTCAGGAAATAATCATCCGGGGCCGGACCGAAGCCTCCCGATCGGTCAAGTTGCGGGCGGAGACCGCCGGCCGGATCGTCGAAATTCTGGCCGAAGAGGGAAAAAGCGTCGCCGTGGATGAGCCTATTGTCAGGCTGGATCCGGCCGAGCGCACGGCGGCGCTCGCTGAAACCATGGCGTTATTGCGGCAACGCGCCGTCGAGTTTAAGGCCGCCAATGCGCTGGCCTCGAAAGGCTACAGATCGGACACCAAACTGGCCGAAGCACAGGCGCAACTTGATGCGGCGCGCGCCAAGGTCAGCCAAATGAAAACCGACATCGCCCGCACCACGGTCGGCGCCCCGTTCGATGGAATTCTGGAAAAGCGATTTGTCGAGCTTGGCGACTATCTGAAAATTGGCGATGACCTTGCCAGTATCGTCGATCTGGATCCCATCCTCGTGGTTGGCGCGGTCTCGGAAAGGGAAATCGGATCGATCAGGATTGGCCTGGAGGCAACGGCGACGCTTGTGGATGGACGCTCCGTCACCGGAATCATTCGGTTTATCGGCGCGGTCGCGGATGCGGCCACCCGCACATTTCGCGTGGAAATAGTGATCCCGAACAAGGACCTTTCGGTCCGCGATGGCATTACAAGCCAAATCCGTTTGTTCGCGGCGGAAGTTCGGGCGCACTTCTTGCAGCCTGCCCTTCTTACCCTGGATGAAAACGGCCGTCTGGGCGTCAAAGCCGTCGATGCCGATGATCGTGTGACTTTCCACCCGGTCAAAATACTGGCCGACCGGACGAACGGTATCTGGGTCGGCGGGCTGCCAGAACGCCTTAAACTGATCACTGTCGGGCAGGAATTCGTCCGCACCGGTCAGCGTATAAAACCGGTCGCCGAAACGCGGGAATCCGCCTCTTGAGCCTGATCAATGCGGCAGTGGCGCGGGCGCGGACAACTATTGCCGTGCTTCTCCTGCTGCTGATCACCGGCATGTCTTCCTACATCAATATCCCCAAGGAAGCCGAGCCGGATATCAATATCCCGATCATTTACGTCAACATGACCCATGAAGGCATTTCGCCGGAAGATGCCGAACGCCTGCTCGTCCGCCCCATGGAAAAGGAACTCAAGAGCATCGAAGGCGTCAAGGAAATGCGGTCAACCGCCGTCGAGGGGTCGGCAAGCGTTCTGCTGGAGTTCGAGGCGGGCTTCAATTCACAAAAAGCCCTGGATGATGTCCGGGAAAAGGTCGACACCGCGAAGCCCGAACTCCCGGCCGAGACCGATGAACCCATCGTGCAGGAAGTGAACCTCAGCCTCTTCCCGGTTCTGGTGGTCACCCTGGGCGGGGATTTGCCGGAACGAACGCTGCTGAAACTCGGCCGGGATCTACGCGACAAGATCGAAGGCCTGCCGAGCGTCCTGGAGGTCAAGATCGGCGGTGACCGGGACGAGCTCGTTGAAATTCTGGTCGATCCCATGCAGGTAGAAAGCTACGCCCTAAACGTCCGCCAGATCGACGAAAATATTAAACGCTCCAATCAGCTTGTGGCGGCCGGCACCCTGGATACGGGATCCGGCCGATTTGCGATCAAAGTTCCCGGCCTGTTCGAAAATGTGAACGACATTCTCGATATGCCCTTGAAAACCAAGGGCGACGCGGTTGTCCGCATTCGCGATATCGCCAGCATAAGACGCTCCTTCAAGGATCGCCGGTCTTTCGCAAGGGTCAACGGCAGACCTGCGATCTCGCTCGACATATCGAAGCGTACCGGCGAAAACATCATCGATACGATCGCACGGGTCCGCACCCTGGTGAAAGAAGAAGCGGCCACCTGGCCACCCGGTGTGGAGGTAAATTTCTCACAGGACAAGTCCCAGGGCATACGGGACATGCTCAGGGATCTTCAGAACAACGTTACCTCGGCGGTTCTTCTGGTCATGATTATCATCGTCGCCGCGCTGGGCATTCGATCCGGATTGCTCGTCGGTGTCGCCATTCCGGGATCGTTTCTGACCGGCATTCTGGTGCTCTCCCTGATGGGATTCACGGTCAATATCGTGGTGCTGTTCGGCCTTATCCTGTCGGTCGGCATGCTGGTGGATGGCGCCATCGTCGTGGTCGAATATGCCGATCGAAAGATGCGCGAAGGCGATAGCCGCCGGGATGCCTATATCGCGGCGGCGAAACGCATGGCCTGGCCGATCATCGCCTCGACCGCGACCACGCTCGCGGCCTTCCTGCCGCTGCTTTTCTGGCCCGGCATTGTCGGCGAATTCATGAAATACCTCCCGATCACCCTGATCGCGACCCTGTCCGCGTCGCTGCTCATGGCGCTGATTTTCGTACCCACCCTCGGCGTGTTTTTCGGCAAGGCAAGCGATGGCGGCGCGATGCTGCCGGAAACCGCCGACCCCTATGAATACCAGGGCGTTACCGGACTGTATGTACGGCTTCTAGGACGGCTGCTGAATCATCCGGGCAAGGTGCTGGCAAGTTCGTTCTGCGTGCTTGTCGGCGCCTGGATGCTCTATGTGAATTTCGGCAAGGGTGTCGAGTTTTTCCCCAAGGTTGAACCGGAACAAGCCGTTCTGCAGATCCACGCGCGCGGCAATATATCCGTTCACGAAAAGGACAGGCTTGTCGCCGAGGTTGAGCAGCGCATCGTCGATTTACAGCGTGAACGCGGCGAATTCAAATCGATCATTACCATCTCGGGCGAACAGGAACGCCGTGACGATACGCTGGAAGACGTTATCGGAACAATTCGTCTCGAATTTGTATTCTGGGAGAAAAGACGCCGCGCCGACGACATCCTGCTGGACGTTCTGGTCCGCACCAAATCCCTGGCGGGGATCGCGGTCGAAACCCGAAAACAGGAAGGCGGACCGCCGATCGGAAAGCCGATACATATACAACTGACGTCACGCCAGCCGAAACTGATAGCGCCCGCGGTTGACAAAATCCGGGACCATCTGGAAACCATGAGCGGGCTGAAGGATATCGAGGACAGCCGCCCCATTTCCGGAATCGAATGGGAAATCAATGTGGACCGGGCCCAGGCGGCGAAATTCGGCGCCGATATCGCCAGCATCGGCGCCGCAGTTCAGATGATTACAAAGGGGCTGAAATTCAGCGATTTTCGTCCCGACAATGCCGATGAGGAAATCGATATCGTAGCGCGCTATCCGATTGAATGGCGCAGCATGGAGCAGCTTGATCAGATCCGCATTCAGACCGATGTGGGGCTGATACCGATCAGCAATTTTGTCAAACGGACGGCCAGACCGAAGACCGGCGAACTTCGCCGGACCGACGGCAAACGGTCCATGACCGTCAAGGCGGACGTCCTGCCCGGGGTTCTGGCCGACAACAAAGTCCATGAAATTCAGGCCTGGCTGACGTCGGCCAAAATAGATCCGAATGTCACGATCAAATTCAAGGGCGAAGATGAGGAGCAGCGTAAGGCGGAGGCGTTTCTCACAAGCGCCTTTGGCATTGCCCTGTTCATGATGGCGGTGATTCTGGTCACCCAGTTCAACAGCTTCTATTCGACCTTCCTGATCCTCTCGGCGGTGATCATGTCAACCGTGGGCGTCATGCTCGGCCTGCTGGCCATTGGCGAGCCTTTCAGCATCGTCATGAGCGGCATCGGCGTCATCGCGCTCGCCGGGATCGTGGTGAACAACAATATTGTCCTGATCGATGCCTACGATCGGATCCGCGCCGTGGTTCCGGATGCCAAGAAAGCCATATTGATAAGCGGCGCGCAGCGCATGCGGCCGGTTCTACTGACCGCGATCACGACCATTCTCGGCGTTCTTCCCATGGTCCTGCAGATCAATATCGATTTTATCGACCGGGCCGTGAATATCGGCGCCCCGTCGACCCAATGGTGGCGTCAGATTTCCGCCGCGATCGCATTCGGCTTGGCGTTCGCGACCGTGCTGACACTGATCGTCACCCCATCGGCGCTGATGGCTCGCGCCAATATCGCGGCCTGGAAAACCCGAAGACGCGACAAGATGGCGATCGCCTGACGTGGTGCCCCCTATACGCATCGTCCTCGCACTTGACCCACACCTGTCCGGTTTAATTTTACTCCCCTCTCTCCGTCATGGTCGGCGAAGGCCACTACTGTCCGGTTTAAATTATTGGACACGGCGCATGGCATTGATTCTACTTGCATCC
>JAQBTY010000278.1 GCA_027624735.1 Pseudomonadota bacterium
ACGTATCAGACAATTTTCGCGTCATATCTCCAAAGGATTTTCGGGTTCTGACGTGAGCGGAGTATAAAACCCCTGAATTTTGAAAAATTTCACGAGGTCGTCTCTTCGGTTGAAGATTTCTGGTTCAGCGTCGTCACCCTGCCGGGCAGGGTCTAGATACCGTCACCGTGTTTTTTCCTCCGTCATAGAAGCGTCTAAAAATGAATGCCTACGTAGATAAAGCGGCACTTATTGCGGAAGAATACAAGGATTTCACCCACATCGTTTCGCACGATCTTGCCGCGCCGTTGCGGCACATTAGGGAATTTACCCGCCTACTTATTGATGCGCGGCAAGAAGACCCGAGTGCCGACGAAAAGGAATATATAAAATTCCTCGAAATATCATTGAGGAAACTGAATGAGATGCAACGCGCGTTGCTGGATTTTTCCCGAATAAATACTCAGGTCACGGCGCCGATCGAAACAGATTGTAACGAGATCGCGGCATCCGTACTAAGCGATTCCGAGGAGGTCATCAATGAACGTTTGACGACCATTGAATGTGGTGATTTGCCAACGATCATGGCCGATAAGAAACAAATCCATTCGTTATTTATGAATCTCATCAGTAATGCCCTGACATTTCATCATGGAAATTCGTTGGAAAGAAAAGTGGCCATTACAGTATCGGACGAGGGTGAGTCATACCGGTTCGGCATAAAAGACAATGGGATTGGTATTGCGCAGGTCCATCACGAACAGGTTTTTCGTCTGTTCCGCCGCTTGAATAACGATAGCTACCCGGGAATCGGCGCGGGACTGACGATCGCGAAGAAAATAGTCGATCGCCACGGGGGAAACATTGCCCTTGATTCGGCGCTGGGCGATGGCACCTGTGTAAATTTCTGGCTACCCAAATAATTTCGTTTGAGGAACCCGAAAAATTTAGAGCGCGATCATTTGATTTTCCCGCCGCTCTCGCGTGATCTATAGGTCGATATTCTTCCCCATTCGGCCGGCGAGATCCTGGATAAACTGCCAGGCAACGCGTCCCGATCGCGCTCCCCGCGTCATTGACCATTCGATGGCGTCGGCATGAAGCGCCTTTATCGCCATATCCAGGCCAAACTGTTTGGCGTACGCGTCGACCATGGCAAAGAATGTTTCCTGATCGCAATTGTGAAATCCAAGCCATAATCCGAACCGGTCCGACAGGGATACTTTTTCGTCAACCGCTTCGGCCGGCGTGATGGCGGTGGAACGCTCGTTCTCTATCATGTCGCGCGGCATGAGATGGCGCCGGTTGGAGGTAGCGTAAAACAGAACGTTGGCCGGTCGCCCTTCTATGCCGCCTTCGAGCAGGGCTTTCAGCGATTTGTACGTGTCGTCATGCCCATCAAACGACAGGTCGTCGCAGAAAATGATAAAATTGCGGCTCTTTTCATCTCGCAGCATGGGAAGAAGCCGGGGCAGGGACGGGATCTCTTCCCGATGAATTTCGATCAGGATCAGATTATTCAGTTCTCCGAGGATAGCGGCGTGAACGGCCTTGATGAGCGAGCTTTTGCCCATCCCGCGGGCACCCCACAGCAAGGCGTTATTGGCCGGCAGGCCTTGCGCGAACCTGCGGGTATTGTTGAGCAGGGTGTCGCGCGCCTGGTCGATCCCCTTGAGCAGGGCGATGGGGACCCGGTTTACCCGTGCGACAGGCTCCAGCCTGGTGTCATCGGCATGCCATACATAGGCGCTCGCGGCGAAAAAGTCCGGCAAGGCGGTGCGCGGCGGGTCAATTCTATCGAGCGCATCGGCAATGCGGCGCAACAGCGATTCGTTCGGCGTGTCAGACATGGCGTGAAAAGACCGTTATGATAGCGATGGTCCCCGTTATAACCTGATGGCGGGGCAACTCCGACCGGTTGAATGCCGTAATAACAATCCCAATGTCAATGCGAAGCTACGCATTTGCAAGCGGTAGCGGGAAAGGTATAGTCCGCCACCGTCGATCTGAATTTAAGTCGATCTAATATTAAAGGAGTGCTGGATGTTCATTTCGCCTGCCTACGCGCAAGGTGCTCTCGGAGGCGACATGGGAGCGTTGGGATCGTTTTTGCCTCTCATCCTCATCTTTGTCGTGTTCTATTTTCTGCTCATTCGTCCGCAGCAAAAGAAGCAAAAAGCACATCGGGAGATGTTGGCGGCCCTGCATCGCGGCGACAGGATTGTAACCGCCGGCGGTCTGGTCGGCGTTATAACCAAAGTGCTCAGTGATACGGAGGTCACCGTTGAGATCTCCGAAGGCGTTAAAGTTAGGGTCATGCGCGGCATGATAAGCGACATCATCGCCAAAACAGAAGCAAGGACTTCCGACGAAGCCAAAGATGACAATAAGGCGAAAAAAGACAAGGAATGACAGCTTGTTAACCTTGTTTTCTTAACCTCACCTTGTCCACTTTGGTAAGTCTTGCAGGTAGCATACGCAGGTAGCATGTAATGGTTAATATCGCGCGATGGAAGAAAGTGCTGGTGCTCGTCCTCAGCGTCCTGGGGCTGGCGTTTTCGGCGCCTAACCTGATTTCGGAGGATACGTTAAAAGGCATTCCGGACTGGCTGCCTCACAAGCATATGAATCTCGGCCTTGATTTGCGCGGCGGGGCGCATCTGTTGCTTGAAGCCAGGCTCGAAGTGGCGATCAAGGAAGGACTTGATAATCTTCTTTTCGGCGCGCGCTCTTCATTGCGGGCAAACCCGGGAATTGGTTACAGCAACCTGCGCGTGGTGCCCAACGGCATAGGCCTTACCGTCCTGAAGCCAGAGCAATTAAGCGATGCGCAGAAGCGGTTAAGGGAACTTGGCCAGGGCATGAATCTGGTAGCCGAGGACACTAATCTGACGCTGACCTTCACACCGGAACTCCTGCGCGACCGCAAGAACGCCGCCATCACCCAGTCGATGGAAGTAGTGCGCCGACGCATCGACGGATCGGGGCTGGTGGAAGCAAGCGTTCAGCGACAGGGGGAAGACCGAATTCTGGTTCAGGTTCCGGGTGTTGGCGATACCACAAGCTTGAAAATCACCTTGGGCAAAACCGCCAGAATGACGTTCCATCTGATGGATCCCGAATTTCAAACCTTCGACCCCAGGCATCGCGCGCGACCCGGCGTTATGGTGTTGCCCAGCATCGACAATGAGAAAAGCCCTGACGGCCAGAAAATTTATTATCTGGTCAAAAAGCGGGTAGAGGTAAGCGGTGAAAACCTTGTCGATTCCCAGCCTACGGTTGACCAGAATAACCGGCCGGTGGTCAGTTTCCGGTTTGATCCGGTCGGTGCACGGCGTTTTGGCAGTGTAACACAGCGGAATGTAAAAAGGCCGTTTGCCATTGTGCTGGACCAAAAAGTTATCAGTGCGCCGGTTATCCAGGAACCTATTCTGGGCGGCAGTGGCCAGATTTCGGGAAATTTCACGACCCAGTCGGCCAATGAACTCGCGCTTCTCCTTCGAAGCGGCGCCTTGCCGGTTCCGCTGACGATCATAGAGGAACGGACAGTGGGGCCAGGTTTGGGCGCCGATTCAATTCAGGCAGGCAAGGTTGCCAGCATGTTCGGCTTGATCGCGGTCATTCTCTTCATGTGGATGGCCTATGGCAGCTTTGGCCTGATGGCGAATGTCGCGCTGGCGCTTAATCTTGTTCTCCTCGCCGCCGCCCTGTCGATTTTGCAGGCGACGCTGACCCTGCCCGGGATCGCCGGCATCGTGTTGACCATCGGTATGGCGGTTGACGCCAACGTGCTGGTGTTCGAACGCATCCGCGAAGAACAGCGCGCCGGGCGAACCCCCCTATCGTCGGTCGATGCGGGCTATAAAAGGGCGTTTTCAACAATTATCGATGCCAATCTGACCACTTTTATCGCCGCTTTACTGCTCTACATGTTCGGTTCCGGGCCGGTGCGCGGTTTTGCCATTACGCTCGCCATCGGTCTGGTGACCTCCATGTTCTCCGCCATCATGGTCACCCGTATCATGGTCGTTACGTGGCTGCTGAAGAAGCGCCCTCAGACACTGCCCCTGTGATTGGGCCCCTGTGATCCGGAGAGAGTAAAATCATGAGATTGATCAATTTAATCCCGGTCGGCACCAAAATCGATTTTATGCGGTTCCGCAAAATGGCCGCTGTTGTGTCGCTGGCGCTGTGCATTGGCTCCGCCGCGTTGTTCCTGTTCAAGGGGCTCAATTACGGCATCGATTTTGAAGGTGGCATTCTGATCGAAATCAGAACGGCCCAGGCCGCTGATATGGCTGACTTGCGCCGTGTGGTGAACGGGCTCGGGCTCGGTCAGGTAGAACTGCAGGAATTTGGCAAGAACACGGACGTGCTGATCCGTATCGAGCGCCAGCCGGGCGATGCTACGGCCCAGAATGTGGCCGTCGAAAAGGTGAAAACGGCGCTGGGGGGCGCGGTCAGTTTCCGCCGTACCGAATTTGTCGGCCCCAAAGTATCCAGCGAACTTGTCGAGGCGGGCATAACGGCGGTGTTGTTGGCCCTCGGCGCGATGCTGATGTACATCTGGTTTCGTTTTGAATGGCAGTTTGGCGTCGGCGCCGTTGTCGCGCTGGCCCATGACGTGATAATGACCATCGGCATATTTTCCCTGCTTGGTCTTGAATTCAACCTGACGACTGTCGCCGCGATTCTGACCATCGCCGGCTACTCCATCAACGATACCGTCGTCGTCTACGACCGGGTCCGTGAAAATCTTCGAAAATTCAAGACCATGCCGCTGAACGACTTGATTAATCTCAGCCTCAACGACACGCTGTCGCGTACGTTGCTGACCAGTATTACGACCTTGATCGCCTTGCTGATCTTGTTCTTCTTCGGTGGCGAGGTCATCAAGGGCTTCAGCTTCGGCATGATCTGGGGTGTCCTGGTGGGGACCTATTCCTCGATCTTTATTGCGAGCCCCTTGCTGATTTATATGAGCCTGCGGCGGAGCATTTTCGATGACGAGGATGAGACGGAGGGTTCTCCGGCCCCGGGCGCGCCATGATTAATCCCTCTGATTTGCGGCCGTGGTGGACATAACACCGGCGGTCGCGGAGCAGCGACAGCTGATCCAGAGTTACGGCGACGGCGGTTTCCGAATTGCTGGCGTGGATTATCAGGGGTCGGTCCTGATAGAGCCGGAGCGGACCCACCTTTGGCCGGTCATCAATCCGGCCTCTATCACCCTCAAGAGCCTCGAGCCCCTTACCGAGGCCATAGGAAAAATTTCTTCCGGTGGATTGGTCATGCTGCTTGGGACCGGTTCTGAGCCGGCGGCTGTCGACAAGAGCTTGCGGACGGATCTCCGAGCCCTGGGAATTGGGCTCGAAATAATGGGCACCGGCGCGGCCTGCCGGACCTTTAATGTGCTGCTGGCGGAAGATCGCGCGGTGGTGGCGGCCCTAATCGCGGTTCCATGAGCCCCGGATCTTTGCTGAGAACGGTAGCCTTTCCTGTCTCACGTGCCAAACCGTAACAATTCAGTAAGAAACCGGCCATAGACTTGCAGGTCTGTCGGTCCGGATGCACGGTCGATTTATGGAATTTTGAAAAAGGAAGACACCATGGCCACTAAAACCGAAATTATCGATGCCGTCGCCGGCATCTGCGATGTGAGCAAGGCGGAGGCCCAGCGTGCGGTCGACGCGGTATTCGTGACGATCACCGACAACCTGACCCGTGGCGAGGAAGTACGCCTTACCGGCTTCGGAAGCTTTTCCGTCGCCCAGCGTTCCGCCCGTTCCGGCCGCAATCCGAAGACCGGCGAGACGATCCAGATCAAGGCCTCCAAGCAGCCGAAGTTCAAGCCCGGCTCGCCGCTC
>JAQBTY010000279.1 GCA_027624735.1 Pseudomonadota bacterium
GGGGGGGGGGGGGGGGGGGGGGGGGGTTGTGGCCCCTTTGCCACGTGATTACATTTAAAATTAAAATCATCCCGCTCTGGCAGCCGGGTAGTTTGATATCGTTATCATAGAGAAGTTAGCCAACCCGATGCTCAAAAAATTACTTATCCTGCCGCCGATACTGATCGGCCTGGCCGTATTGGCCTACGTGGCCAGCGGGCGTTCCGGGCCCGACCGTAAACCGCCCGCTGAAAGGTCCCGCGCGGTGCGGATTATCACCGTGGAGGCAGTGCGGTTGGTGCCGCGAGTCACAGGTTTCGGCAGTGTCTATCCCGGCACGGTGTGGAACGCTACCGCGCAGGTTTCGGGTGAGGTGATCCATGTGCTGCCTGCGTTAAAAAAGGGCGCGATTCTAGCCGCCAACACCGAGATCGTGCGCATCTCACCGGCAAATTTCGCGCTCGCCGTCAGGCAGGCGGAGGCCAATATCCGCTCGGCCGAGGCCAAGCTGGCCGAGTTGAAGGTGACGGAAACCAACAATGCGGATCTTCTGAAGATCGAAAAGCGCGGACTAAAGCTCCGCGACTCGGAATTGTCGCGAAAGGCGAACCTTCTCAAACGGGGCACGGTGGCCCGGTCCGCTTACGAATTGGAGCAACGCGAAGCTTTGGCCCAGCGCAAGAAAGTGCAGGACCTGGAAAATACGCTGCGGCTGCTTCCAACCCAGCGGGCGGTACAGCAGGAGCAGATCGCCGTCTATCAGACACAGCTTGAATCGGCGAAACTGGATCTAGCGCGCACCCGCATAATCCTGCCGTTCGATGCAAAAATAGCCGCGGTCAATGTCGAGGAGAAACAATTCGTCCAGACCGGCGGGGCGCTGGTAACCGCCGACAGCCTCGATACCGCCGAAGTCGAAGCACAGATGCCCATTGCCCAGTTCCGCGCCATGGTGAATGCCAGTATTCCCGGCGGCTTGTCGACGGGCTTCACGGCGCAGTCCTTTTCGGAGATCGTGAAATCCTACGGTTTTACGGCGGTGGTGCGGTTGCGGGCTGGGAACGAACTTGTCGAATGGCCGGCGCGCTTTGCCCGTATCAGCGACACAGTCGATCCCAAGACGCGGACCATCGGCGCTATCGTTGCCGTCGACGGCGCTTATGCCTTGGCCACGCCAGGCCGCCGACCGCCGCTTACCAAGGGCATGTTTGTCGAGATTGAAATTCAGACCCGGCCCCGGGACGGGGCGATCGTGGTGCCTCGGGCGTCGCTGCATGGCGACAAACTCTATGTCGTGAATAGTAAGAACCGGCTGGAGATCCGCCCGGTGAGTGTCGGTCTGCTGCAGGGCGATTTGGCTGTCATAGAGAAGGGAATAGATCCCGGCACACGCCTGGTAATTTCCGATCTGATCCCCGCCATCGCCGGCATGCTGTTGGCCCCCCAGCCCGACGCGGCGGTGCTGGCGCGGCTCAAGGCCGACGCCGCGGGCGGGACCGCGCCGCGATGATCCGTTATTTCGCGCGCCATCCCACGGCCGCCAATCTGTTGATGATCGCCTTTATGGTCAGCGGGCTTTTCGCCGCGCCGCTTCTGAACCGCGAAACCTTTCCCCGAGTCCAGCCCAACAAGGTCGAAATCCAGGTGCTCAATCCGGGCGCCCGCGCCGAAGATGTCGAAGAGGCTATCTGTCAACGTATCGAGGATGCCATCGACGGTATCGATAATGTCGACGAGATAACCTGCGAAGCCCATGAAGGACGCGCCCGTGCCGTTGTAAAAATGGATGAAGGGGCCGATTTCGATCGGTTCACCTCCGACGTGCGGACCGAAATCGACGCCATTACCGATTTCCCCGACCAAGCCGAAGACCCGGTGGTCAAACAGCTCGGCCGGACCGATTTCGTCGCGTCCGTCGCGGTCACCGGCGCGGCGACCAAACCCGACCTCAAAGCCCTTGCCGAAAATTTGAAAGACCGCATGCTGCGCTTCGGCGGCATTCCCAAGATCGACATCAAGGGATTTGCCGATCACCAGATCCGGATCGAACTGCCCGATGCGGTGATCAGACAATATGGCATCAGCATTTCAGACGTGGCCCGCGCCATCCAGCGCCAGAGCCTCGATCTGCCGTCCGGCACCCTTCAGACCGGCGATCAGGATCTCCTGATCCGCGTCGCCGACGAGCGCAAGACGGTGAATGATTTCCGCGATGTTATCGTGGTGGCGGCCGCCGGTGGCGGCCAGATACGGTTGGGCGAAATCGCCACCATCACCGACCGCTTCGATGTCGAAGAAGCAAAAACACTGTTCAACGGCAAGCCCGCCGCCATCCTCGATATCACCAAGACGGCAACCGACGATACGCTCGCCGTGATCGGTGCGGTCAACGATTTCCTCGCGCACGAACGCCAGGTGGCCCCGCCGGGCATCGAGATGGTGATCACCAACGATATTTCCTCCATCGTGCGCGATCGCCTGCGGCTTCTCCTGACCAACGGCGGCCAGGGACTGGTTCTGGTCTTGCTGGTGCTCTGGCTGTTCTTCGGGTTTCGCTATGCCTTCTGGGTCGCCGCCGGCCTGCCGGTTTCGTTTCTGGGCGCCGTCGTCCTGATGGTGGCGATAGGCTACACCATCAATATGCTCACCATGGTCGGGCTGCTGATCGTTATCGGCCTGCTGATGGATGACGCCATCGTGATCGCCGAAAACGTCGCCACCAAGCGCGCCCAGGGCCTGCCGCCGATCGACGCGGCGATCGAGGGCGCGAAACAGGTGATGCCGGGCGTCTTTGCCTCTTTTGCGACGACCGCCTGTATCTTCGGTTCGCTGGCGTTTTTGAAGGGCGATATCGGTCAGATTTTGCGCGTCGTTCCCATCGTGATGCTGTTCGTTCTCGTCATCTCGCTGATCGAGGCTTTCCTTATCCTGCCTCACCATTTGGCGCATGCGCTCAGCCGAGCCGACGACAAGCCGGCGCGGGTTCAGGCGGAAGTCGGCCGCTTCATCGACTGGTTGCGTGATCGCGTCGTCGGCCCGGTCGCAATTGCCGCCGTCCAGTGGCGATACCTGACGGCGGGCATCGCGGTCGGGCTCATGCTGATCGCCATCAGCACGATCGCCGGTGGCTGGCTCAAATTCGCCGCCTTCCCGGAGCTCGACGGCAACGTCATGGAAGCGCGAATCCTGCTGCCGCAAGGGACGCCGTTAAAACGCACCGAACAGGTTGTGGCGACGATCACGGAAGCGCTGGCGCGGGTCAACGAACGGCTGAGCCCGGCGCAACCCGGAGGGCAGGCCCTGATCCGAAAAGTCGTCACGAAATTCAACGAAAACAAGACCGCCAATGAAACCGGCGCGCATGTCGCCACCATCACGGTCGATCTGCTCGATTCAGAGACCCGGTCGAGCCGTATCGACGATGTTATCGCCCTGTGGCGCGAGGAGAGCGGCACGCTGGCCGATATTGTTTCTGTCAGATTCGCGGAATCCCAGATCGGGCCGGCGGGTCTGGCGTTCGATGTCCGCCTCACCGGGGACGATCTCAACGAGATCAAGGCGGCGGCCAGGGAGCTCACCGCCAAGCTCGACGGCTACCGGGGCACCTCGAATTTGACCGACGATTTGCGGCCCGGCAAGCCCGAGCTTAGGGTCAGGCTGAAAGACGGCGCCTCAACGCTCGGTATCGATGCCCGCCAGATTGCCGATCAGCTTCGCGCCGCTTTTTTCGGGACCACGGTCAGTGAAATCCAGCGCGGCGCCGAGGCCTATGAAATCGACGTCAGGATAGATCCCCGCAACAAGGACAGCCTGTCCGATATGGACAATTTCACCATTTCGCAGTCCGACGGCAGCCTGATCCCGCTGACCGCCATCGCGGATATCGTAATAGGACGCGGGTTTTCCCGCATAAACCGGGTCAATGGCCAACGAACGGTTACGGTCCAGGGCGATGTGGACGTCACCATCGCCAACGCCAATGAAATTCTCAGCGATACGCGGAAGAATTTTTTTCCCGAATTGGCCAGGCAATATCCCGGTGTATCAATTTCGCTACAGGGTCAGAACAAGGAAGCCCAAACCACCCAGCAGTCCATGGTGAGCGGCTTTATTCTCGGTTTGATCGGCGTTTATCTGCTCTTGAGCTTTCAGTTTCGGAGCTATGTGGAACCGTTGATCGTGATGATCATCATTCCCTTTGCCCTCGGCGGCGCCATTGCCGGGCATCTCCTGCTCGGGCTCGACTTCACCATGCCCAGCATGCTCGGCTTTGTTGCCCTTGCCGGAGTGGTCGTCAATGATTCCATCCTGTTGGTCGAATTCATCAAGCACTATCACGGCGACACAAAGTCGGTCGCCAAGGCGGCGCCGCTAGCCAGCCAGGCGCGCTTTCGCGCCATCCTGTTGACCTCGCTCACCACCATTGTCGGGCTGCTGCCGCTTCTCGCGGAGACCAGCCTGCAGGCGCAGGTCCTGATCCCGCTGGTCACCAGCCTTGCCTTCGGCCTGGTGGCACGACCTTTTTGGTGTTGTTCCTGGTGCCGGCGGTGTATGCGATCCTTGACGATTTCGGCCTGGCCAAACTCGACTGACGGGTTTGTAGTAGTCCAGTTAGGCCGCCTCTGGCGGCGGGGTCTCCTCTTCCATCGGATCGATCACAGGATCGATTACCGGTAAATCCGCTACAGGAATTGGCGGGAGAATTCCGCCTGAAGCAGCCGGAGCCGGTGTGGGAGACAGCGAGACAGTGGCGTCGAAGCGAATGAAGGTGGTGCGTTCTTCGTTTTGATTGATGGTGTTTTGAAAGGCGGTTATGAAAATCCGGGCGCTGTATTCCGGCCTGTTCAGCAGCAGCGGCGTAACGATTTCGGGCAGGGTGGGCGCTTCTTCCGCGGCTTCTTCCGCAACTTCTTCCGCAACTTCTTCCGCAACTTCTGTCACATCGGTCTCGTCGGCCGGCGCGGCATCGTCGCCGGCGGCAGTCTGCAGCACCGCCTCCATGGCGGTCCGTATCGTGGATTCTTCGGTCCCGACTGTATCGGTTGCCTGCGCCAATTGACTGCCCACCGCTTCTCTTGCTGTCGTAACGAGTGCCGGGGTTACGGCGGGTTCGTCGACTGCTTCAGGAACGGTCTCTTCTTCCCCGTCGAAAATGCCCGAGAGATTCTGCAGGGCGAGCAATATGCCGGTCAGATCCGGTGACCGGCCCTGATCTGAATCCTGAAAATTCATCAGGCGCGGCTGTTCGCCGCTCAACCCGCCGTCGAACTGACCTTCGATCGAAACATTCATGGTGCTGACATCGATGGAGCCGGTCGTATGATTGATATTAACTTCGATCGAGCGGGCCACCATACTGAAGGAGGACGTTGTGCCTGCTTCACTTGTCGTGCTGGTTTGGGATATGGCCGCGACCATCAGCTTGGCGCTGAAATCAACGCCGGAGCGCAGCGCTTCCCTGGTGGCGTGCATCACGTTTTTGGCGATCTTGTTCGCCATGCCGCCTTCAAAGCCAAGATCGCTGAAAGAATCGCGAAGACCGGACCGGAAATCCTTGAACGCGTCCTTGATCATGTGTTTCGCGCTTTGGAACAGTTCCGACCCTTCTGACTCGCGGACCCGGCCGTGACCATCGTGGTCATGGTGGCCCCGTTGCACGCCGCGGCCCTCGTGAGAGCGGGCCTCCTGCGATCTATCGGTTAGGGTCTTTTCTATCCGCACGGACTGGGAGGGCTCACTGGTCCGCTCGCCGACAGGCTGTTCCTTTGGCGCAATTGCCGGTCCGGTGGTTGGGAAGACCGAAGGGGGAAGGCTGTTGATCATGACTGATTCCTTAATGTCACACGGCTAGCGCCTCAGGGCT
>JAQBTY010000280.1 GCA_027624735.1 Pseudomonadota bacterium
CAAGGGCGTGTCCGAGACCGCCGTGGTGTGGAAGCACGCCCTCAAGAACGCGCTGATCCCGGTGGTCACCTTCGTCGGATTTTATTTCGGCATTCTAATTTCAGGCACCGTGGTGGTCGAGACCGTGTTCGCCTGGCCCGGCATTGGCCGTTTGGCCTATGAGGCGGTGCAATGGCGTGATTATCCGGTGATACAGGGCGTCGTCCTGCTGGTGTCAACCATAACGCTGTTAACCAACCTGTTCGTCGACATCCTGTATGGCTACCTCGACCCGAGGATACGGTATGGCTGAAACCGCACTTCTTCCATCGCGGCCCGAAGAATTCGATACCGATTTAGCGGTCGTCCCGGCTAAATCGCGCCGCCGCCTCCCAATCGTGCCCCTGTCTATTCTGGCGACCTTTATTTTCATGGCGCTGTTCGCCGAATGGATAGCGCCCTATGCGCCCAACAAGATCGTCCTGACCGATCGGTTGCTGCCGCCGGTCTGGGAGGACAGAGGCACCTGGGCCCATCTGCTGGGGACCGATCGGATTGGCCGCGACATTTTGAGCCGGATCATATTCGGCGCCCGTGTTTCCCTGGCGGCCGGCCTGTTCGCGGTTGCCGCCGCCGCTTGCATCGGCACCGTGCTGGGCCTGATTTCCGGCTTTTATGGCCGCTGGGTCGACAGCGTCATCATGCGGATTACCGACGCCATGCTGTCACTGCCGATCATCCTGATCGCGCTGTTGTTCGCGGTGACGCTGGGGCCGAGCTTCACCAATCTGATCATCGTCCTGGGGCTGGTCATGTGGGCCCGGTTCGCGCGGCTTGTGCGCGGCGAAGTTCTCACCTGGAAGGAACGGGAGTTCGTAGCCCTTGCGCGTGTCGCGGGCTGTTCATCGTTGCGCATCATGGTGCGGCACCTTTTTCCCAATGTGGTCAACCCGCTGATGGTGCTGGCCACCCTCCAGATCGGCTGGGTCATTATTGTTGAATCGTCGCTGAGCTTTCTGGGCGCGGGCATCCCGCCACCGACGCCGTCATGGGGCGCCATGATGGCGGACGGAAGGTCCTATATCGCGACCGCGTCATGGCTGTCTCTCTATCCCGGCATGGCGCTGGTCGCCGTCGTGCTGTCGGTCAACATGCTGGGCGACTGGATGCGCGACTATCTGGATCCAAAAATGCGTAATCTGCGCTAATCGAACAGATGACAGGCAACGAAACGATCGGGGGCAACCTCCCGCAGCACCGGATCCCGCGTCGAACAGTGCGGCATGGCAACCGGGCATCTTGTATGGAAGCGGCACCCTGACGGCGGCGCGATGGGGCTGGGGATTTCACCCGTCAGAATTACTTCGTCCCGCACGGCGTCGGGATGCGCCGGTAGCGCCGCCGACAGCAGCGCCTTGGTGTAGGGATGCAGCGGATCGTCGAACAGATCGTCGCACGGCGCGATTTCGACCATGCGGCCGAGATACATGACCGCGATGCGATGGCAGAGATGCCGCGACGCGGCCAAATCGTGCGAAATCAGCAGATAGCTGAGGCCGAGCCGTTGCTGCAAATCCTTCAACAGATTGACAATCTGGCTGCGCACCGACGCGTCGAGCGATGCGACCGGTTCATCCAGCACAACGAGTCGCGCTTCGATCGCGAGCGCGCGGGCAACCGCGATACGCTGCCGCTGGCCACCGCTGAATTCATGGGGATAAAGCCGTGCGGCATTGGGGTCGAGCTCGACCCATTCAAGCACTTCGGCTACCCGTTCCCTGACCTCCGCCGCCGTATGCGTTCCGGCAACGACGAGCGGCTCCGCGATGATATCGCCAATGCGCATGCGGGGGCTAAGTGAGCTTTGCGGATCCTGGAACACCGCTTGAACCGCCGCGCGATAGGAACCGATCTCGGACCGTGACAGCGCCGTCAGCGCCTTGCCCCGAAAACGAATTTCACCCGAGGTCGGTTCCTCGAGCCGCAGAACGAGCCGCGCCATGGTGGTCTTGCCGCAACCGGATTCACCGACCAGTCCGACCGCCTCCCCCTCGCGGATCGCGAAGCTCACGCCGTCGATCGCCTTAACCGAGGCACGGCTGCGCGAAAAAAGCATGCCGCTTGCGATGGGAAAATATTTCGTGACTCCGGATACTTCGATCAGGGGGGCGTCTGTCACAAGATCTGCTGCGGCATCAGTCATGGCGGGATTCATCGTCGGCGTGCAGCCAGCAGGCGACGCGATGCGTGCTGGCCAAGCTGACCTCAGGCGGTACCTTCCGCGAACAGATATCCATCGCCTCCGAACAGCGCGGGGCAAACGGACAGCCTGGCGGAACATCATACAGTTGCGGCGGCTGTCCGGGGATAGAGGTCAACCGGTCGACGCGCCGGTCCAGCTTCGGCAGCGAACCGATCAGTCCCCGCGTGTAGGGATGCGCCGGCCTGTCAAACAGATCGCGCACCGCGGCTTCTTCGACAATGCGGCCGCAATACATTACCGCGACCCGATCGCAGACCCGCGCCGCCACGCCGAGGTCGTGGGTGATGAACAGGATCGCGAGGTTCGATTGCTTCTGCAGATCCTTGAGCAAGCGGAGATATTGCGCCTGTATGGTCACATCGAGCGACGTCGTCGGCTCATCGGCGATCAGAAGCTTCGGTCCGCTGGCGATCGATATGGCGCCGACCGCCCGCTGACGCATACCGCCGCTGAATTGGTGTGGATAGGACTCCAGGCGTCTTTCCGCATCTGGGATGCCCACCCGCTTGAGCAGGCTCAACACGCGTTCCCTGAGGCGCCCGTCCGCCGGCTGGTGGATGCGCAGCGATTCCGCAACCTGGTCCCCGACGGTAAACACCGGATTGAGCGAGGTCAGGGGATCCTGCAAAATCATCGAGATCAGCTTGCCCCGAATTTTCCGCATCCGGCTGTCGGGCACCCGCAGAATGTCCTCGCCATCCAGCATTATCCGCCCGCCGACGATCCGGCCCGCCGGGCTCGGCACCAGACGCAGGATCGACAGCGCGGTGACGCTTTTCCCCGATCCTGACTCGCCGAGCACGCCCAGCGTCTCCCCCGCGCGGAGGGTGAAGGAAACATCGTCGACCGCCTTCACGACACCCCGGCTGGTGAAAAATTGCGTCTTGAGGTGCTCCACCGACAAGAGCGGCGCGTCGACAACTCCCCCGGACGGCGACGCCTCGGGTTCGGTCATGGTGTCGGCTGGCGACATGATTCCGGCACTCCCTGTTCCGGTTTTCGTTGTATTTTTTTAAGACTAGCACGGGGGTTTCACCTGTCACAGTGCCAGACGGTGTGATGACGGGAAGACCGGAAACCGAAAAGATGTATACTTGAAACTGGCCGGCGCCAGCCAACCGGTTTTAAAAGAGTGGAATCGCCGGGCCAAAAAACTGATAGGGAGGACAGGAGCATGGGTATTTACGGACATCGCGCCCGAATTGGCTATACGTCGCCGCCGGCGACCACCGAAGTATTCCCCTATGAATTTTATAAGATCGTTCCTGACGGGGTGACCCTGGTCATCACCACGCTGGCGATCATGAAATTGACCTCCGACGAGGTCGATCAGAGTTACGAGATCAGCCTCCGGGCGGCGAGCCAGATGGCGGAGACCGGCATTGACCTGATGGTCTTCGGTGGCGTGCCGATCAATATTTCGCGCGGCTTCGACAATGTGGATAAATTGATCAGCGACACCGCGAAGAAAATCGGGGTACCGGTAACCACGAGCCTCAACGCGCAGATGAACGCGCTGAAGGCGGTGGGCGCAAAAAAAGTCGCCATCATTCACCCCTTCAATGAGGAATATTCGCACGATAACATGCACCGGGAAAGTTTGACGCGTAACGGATTTGAGCTCACCGCCATCAAGGGCGTCGGCCGCCCGGCGGTCGAGTTGGGAACCATTCCCTCGGAAATTCCGCTGGCGCTCGCGCGGGAGCTGAAGGAAGCGCATCCGGAGATCGACACCATCTCCTTCCCCTGCCCCCATTGGGCCGTGTCGGAATTGATCCAGCCGCTTGAAGATGAGCTTGGCGTAAATGTCACCACGGCGCTCCAGGCCATCGTTTGGGAATCCCTTCGGCTGTGCGGTATCGACGATCGCATTGCCGGGTATGGAAGATTGCTCACCGAACACTGACCGGCGGCCGTCAGACCGCATGGCTGAATACGCAAGTAACAAGCGGAGGAGGTGAACGAATGGCGGAGACCGAGCGCACGGACGATCGCTACTCGATGTACAATAACAACGCGTTCAAGCTGGGGCTGTTCGGGGCGAACTGCTCTTCCGGGCGGGCCATCACCAAGGTCCCGGAGCGTTGGTCCGGTAATTGGCCTGACAATCTTGCATTGGCCCGAATGGCGGACGAGGCAGGGATCGACTTCCTGTTGCCGATCGGGCGCTGGAAAGGCTATGGCGGCGAGACCAACTACCAGGGCGAAACATACGAAACGGTGACCTGGGCGACCGGCCTGCTGGCCGCGACCAAGCGCATCACCGTATTCGCCACCGTGCACGCGCCGCTGCTGCACCCGGTATTCGCCGCCAAGCAATTCGTGACCGCCGATCACATAAGCCAGGGACGGTTCGGGCTCAACATCGTGTGCGGCTGGAACGAGGGTGAGTTCAAGATGTTCGGCGCGACCCAGCGCGATCACGAAGGGCGCTACGAATACGGCCAGGAATGGATCGACGTCCTCCGCCTGATCTGGCAAAGCGATGAGCCGTTCGATTACCAGGGCCGGCACCTGAAACTCGAAGGGGTGTGCGCCGATCCCAAACCGTTCGGCGGCACACAGCCCCTGATCATGAATGCCGGTGCGTCACCGACCGGACAGGCCTTCGCGGTCAAGAACTGCGACGCCCTGTTCTCGACGCCGAGAGGTGCGGAAACTATCGAGGAACTGGCTGACGGAATCCAGCATGCCAAGGACCTTGCCGCCCGTGACGGCCGTAAGCTCGACGTCTATTCGGTCGGCGTCGTCACCTGCCGGCCAACCATGGAAGAAGCCAAGGACTACCACCGCCACTGCATCATCGACGATGCCGACTGGGATGCGGTGGACAATATCCTGGCCATGAAGGACATCAGCCCCGAGACCGTCGGCGCCGAGATGTTCGAACGCCGCCGCCGCCACCAGGCGCACGGCATGGGCGGCATTCCGATCGTCGGCGACCCCGATTTCGTGGTTGGCGAAATCACCCGTATGGCGAGCGCGGGGCTCCGCGGCATCGGGATTTCCTTCGTCAATTACCTGGAGGAGTTGCCGTATTTCCGTGACGAAGTGGTGCCGCGCCTGGAACGGGTTGGGCTGCGCGAGAAACGCCGGTAGGCCGCTCTAAGCGCCTCCCCCGCCCGCCTCGCGCCTGAACAGAATCGGCATTGTCGCGCGACCTGTCAGCGATAGGCTTCATCAGGTGTATATCCTGCCGCCTGAAAGAATGGATTCAATTTTTTGCACCCGGCAGCGCCGAAAATAGCCAAAAAATGAGATTGGGTTCCGATCGGCTTACAGCCCGAAAAGCCCAAGAGATTAAACAACTGAAACTAAAAGGAAAAATTGGCGACCCCAACGGGATTCGAACCCGAAGAACCTTATACTTTCTTGTCCTATCCTATACGGTACTATCTTAAAATTGCCTAGTTTTATGGACTTTTTGGACACTGCCACGCCTCGTCATCCTGCGTTATGCTGCCCTGTCCCTGCCCGTCCGGTGGCAATTCGGGTGGCAATTTGTCAAGTCAGTCGTGATGTTAATTTTGATGCAAATGCATCACCCGCCGCACCGGACCCCGCCGAAAACAGC
>JAQBTY010000281.1 GCA_027624735.1 Pseudomonadota bacterium
GGCGTATACATCTGAGTCCACAGCCGTGCGAAGCCGCCGGCCCGGATCTCGGTCAGACCGACCGGCGACTCGCCCGGCAGACTGGGTGAGATAAATACGTCCACGGCGGCGAATTGTTCGTCCATCGCGTCCCGCGCGGCATCGAGCCGTTTGCCGGCCGCCAGATATTCAGCTTCAGTATAGCCCCGCGTGTCCACTACGCGGCCCGCGTTAAGATCATTGAAGCTGTCGAAATTATCGCGGATTTCGTCGGCCAGCATGGAAGAGGCTTCCCACCCGTTGATGATCGTAAAATCGGGAATGATGTCTTCGAACAAGGGCGGTAATTTTACATCGGTTACGGTCGCGCCCTTTTGTCGAAGCAGATCGGCGGCGCGCTCGACAGCAGCCTGCATATAAGGTTCGGCGCCGTCCCACTCAGACGTGTGCGCCACGCCGATCCGGATTTTTTGATCCGACGGCACGGTTTCCGTCGGCATTGGCCGACCGGTATTGACCGACCGCAGCAGGATCAGATCGTCGATGGTGCGGGCAAACAACCCGATGGTGTCGATGGATTTCTTGCAGTGACGAAACCCTGCCCGATCGAGCCCGTCGAGACTCGCCTTATAGCCATAGATCCCGCAATTGGCCGAGGGCCCGATCACCGACCCGCCGGTCTGCGTGCCATTGGCCAGCGGGATCATGAAATCGGCCACCGCCGCCGCCGATCCGCTGGAGGAAACGCCCGGTGTCCGGGTCGGGTCGTGCGGGTTCCGGGTCTGGCGCGGTTTGGAACAGGCGAACTGGGTGGTCACGGTCTTGCCCATCAGCACCATGCCGGCGGCCCGCAGGCTGGCGACACAGGCGGAATCGGCGCCCCAGCGTTTGCCTTGATACGGGTCGAAACCATGCGCCGTCGGCATATCGATGGTGTCGAAAATATCCTTGATCCCGACCGGCACCCCGTGCAGCTTCCCGCGCCGTGGTTCCGCATCCCGCGCCCTGGCCTGTTCAAGGGCATGGTCGGGATCGATGTAATCCCAGGCGAGCACGTCGCCATCGCGCGCTTCGATGCGCGCCAGACAATCGCGCACCAGCGCCTCGGATGTGATGTCGCCCGCCTCGAGCCGCGCCGAAGCCTCGCACGCCGTCAGCCCGTTCAACCCCATCGGGCCTTTGTTCGCCAGATCCACCATGTCGCCCTCCCCGAGATAATTTTTAGTCACTCTACAGGCGATGGAATAAACCCGCCAATACCGTGTTTATAATTAGGAAGGACATAAGGTGCGTGCCCCAGGGTACGTCTTATGCCTTCAACCGGGTGTCCCCACCTCTACAGACACCCCCGTCTTAGGGCGACGCCCCCGCTGCGTCGCCCTTTTTTTGTCTCCTACTATAACAATGCCATGTCACCCCGGAGATAATCTGTACACAGCCTCTCCGTCATGGTCGGCGAAGGGTGGTTATGAGCGTTAGCCTGGTGGCAGTGGTTCTAGGCAGGGGCAACAGCCGAAATACTAAATTTAGAAATGACAATACCGATGGAGTCCCCTCACCCCCGCAGCTTAAACCGTTGGATTTTGCCGGTGGCGGTTTTGGGGAGTTCGTCGACGAAATTGAACCAGCGCGGATATTTGTAGCGCGCGAGGCCGTCCTTGCAGTGGTCGAGCAGCTCGCCTTCGAGGCCAGGGCCGGCATCCGAAGGGTCGTTCAGCACGATAAAGGCTTCGGGTTTGATCAGCTCGTCATCATCGGCACGGGCGACCACGGCGGCTTCCAGCACCTTGGGATGTTCGATCAGCTTGGCCTCGATTTCGAACGGCGAGCACCAGATGCCGCCCACCTTCATCATGTCGTCATTGCGGCCGCAATAGACGAAATAGCCATCCTCGTCCTGATAATAGGTATCGCCGGTGTTGATCCACTCACCTTGCATGGTGGCGGCGGTCCTTTCCGGGTTGTTCCAGTAATATTTGGCGATGGAACCACCCTTGATCCACAGCGCGCCGCTGTCGCCCCGCGATACCTCGTTGCCGTTCTCATTGATGATTTTCGCGCCATAACCCGGCACAAGCCGGCCGCTGACACCCGGCTTGTGATCGCCCGGCGCGTTGGAAATAAAAATATGCAGGATTTCGGTCGAGCCGATGCCGTCGAGGATGACCCCGCCGGTCCTGTCCTGCCAGCGCCGAAATATGTCACCGGGTAACGCTTCACCGGCCGACACATAGGCCCGGACCGATGACAGATCGGGGGACGCATCGTCCATGGCGCGAAGCTGAGCCGCGTAGAGCGTCGGCACCCCGTAATAGATCGTCGGCTTGTAGGTCTCGATCATGTCGAAAATCATGGCCGGGCTCGGCGGTCCCGCCGCCAGCACGGCGGTCGCCCCGACCCACAGGGGAAAGGTCATGGCATTGCCAAGCCCATAGGCAAAAAACAGCTTGGCGGCGGAAAAACACACATCGTCTTCTTCCATGCCAAGCACACCGACCGCGTAATAAATGGCGGTGACCGGAATATCGCGATGCGCATGCACCGTGCCCTTGGGCCGGCCGGTGGAGCCCGATGAATAAAGCCAGAAACAATCATCGGTGGCGGTCGCGGGCGCGGCTTCCAGTTTACCTGACGCCGCCGACATAAGCGCGGCGATACCGTCTTCGCCGTCGATCCGCAAAATGTGGGGTGGCTTCCGCGATACGGCCGACAGCGCCGCTTCCACTTCGGTGGCAAAGACCGACGAATAGACCACCGCCTCACAGCCCGAATCCTCGATCATGAACTGATAATCGGGCGCCCGCAGCAGCGTGTTGAGCGGCACCGGCACGAAGCCCGCCTTGATCGCCCCCCAGAACAGGTAGAAGAATTCCGGGCAATCGGCCACCATCATCAAGACCCGTGCGCCGGGCAGCAACCCGAGGGAATTCAGCGCATTTCCGCACCGATTAACCTGCTCCGCCAAATCGCCATAGGTCACATCGTTGAAGGCGCCCCGAATTGCAACCTTGCCTGCCCGCCCTTCTTCGAGATGGCGATCGATAAAGGGCACCGCGACATTGAAGTTTGGCGCAAACACAATGTCAGCGGGACTATTTGACGCATCGACTGTCAGCGTGTGGTCACGCATGGCGGAGACTCCTTCATAGGTGACCGTCAGGTTAGCCGTTGCCCTTGCGGCGTTCAAATATTATGACCTCCATGGAATTTCTTATTTTGCGACAGGTTAAGGTGAGACAGCCATGAACAAGATCGACCCCATTCTCATCGCCGGCGGCGGCATCGGCGGGCTGGCGTGCGCCCGCGCGCTGGCGCTCAAGGGCTACCGGTCGATCGTGCTGGAACAAGCCGCGCAATTTGGCGAGATCGGCGCCGGGATTCAGCTTGGCCCAAACGTGGACCGCGCCTTCGACCGGCTGGAGGTCAGGCCAGCCATGCGGGACATCGCGTTCTATCCGCAAAATATCATCATGATGGACAGTCTCACGCGGGAAGAAGTCACCCGCATCCCGCTGGGCAGCAAATTCGAACGGCATTTCGGCAACCCCTATGGCGTCATCCATCGCGGCGATCTGCACAAGGTCCTGTTGGAAGCCTGCCAGGGGATGGCGGAGATCGCGCTGCATGCCGGCACCGAGGTGACCTCTTATGACGATGACGGAACGGCGGTCACGGTACAGACAGCATCAGGCGGCAGCTTCACCGGCGCGGCCCTGATTGCCGCCGATGGTCTCTGGTCAAAAATACGCCGCACCATCATCGATGACGGCGATCCCATCGTATCCGGCCATATCGCCTATCGCGCCGTGCTGCCCATCGATGACGTCCCGCCTGAGTTGGATCGGTGGATGGAAGATATCGTGCTGTGGGGCGGCCCGCGCAGCCACCTGGTGCACTACAAGCTGCGTCGCGGCGAGCTGTTCAATATCGTCGCCGTGTTCCACAGCCAGAAATATGTCGAGGGCTGGGACGAATTCGGCGATCCCGAAGAACTGCGCCATCATTTCGACGGCGCCTCACGGGAGGTTCAGGCACTGCTCGATAAAATCAACGTCTGGAAAATGTGGGTGCTGTGCGACCGCAAGCCGGCCAGGGAATGGTCGAAAGGCCGGGTCACGCTGATCGGCGATGCCGCGCACCCCATGCTGCAATACCTCGCCGCCGGCGCCGGCATGGCCATGGAGGATTCGGTGTGCCTGGCCGATCTGCTGGAACAACATGACGGCGATATAAAGCGCGTATTCGCGGACTTCCCGGCGCAGCGCTATTTGCGCACCGGCCGCGTCCAGCTGACCGCCCGGTTCTATGGCGACATCTACCACGCCGAAGGCGTCACCGCCGAACTTCGCAATCTGATGCTCGGCGGTCGCGACCCGTCCGGCGCCTACAAGGGCGTCGAATGGCTCTACAAGCAAGGCAGCGGCGCGCCGGGCGGGAATTAGAATGGTGTTCACTTTACACCATTCGTCATGGTCGGCGGAGGCCGACCATCCACGAGTTTTGTTTTTATCACCGCAGCTAAAATATTAAAAACTACAACAAAACGTGGATGGTCGGCCTCCGCCGACCATGACGATGTTGAGAAAGCATCTAATTGCCCGCACACAAACAAAATTCCCCGCCACGGGTTTACGTTCGGTTCAGTTGAACTGGACGTAGTCGAAATCGAGGGGGTGGCCGTCGATGCCGCGGCTGGGCGGGGCGACCCAGTTGGCGAATTTGCCGGGTTCGGTGATCGGCTTGGTCATCAGCGAGAGCACGAAATTGCGGTCTTCCTGGCTGGGCAGCCAATCGTTGCAATTCTTGGTCCATTCGGCTTCGCTGATCACCCTGCCATCGGGCGAGACTTTTACGTCGCTGAAAAAGCCGATGGCGCGATGAAAACCGCGATGGGGTAGCGTGAACTGGAAGTCGATCTTGTAGCGCTTCATGACTTTATTCCAGCGATCTACGCCGAGCTGACAATCTTCCACGTAATCGTCGCGCAGCCGTTCATTGACCGCGAGCAGCGCGTTCTCATCTGCCTGGACGATCTTGTTGTCCTTCAGCATGGTCACGCTATAGCTGTCGTGATTCAGCTCGTGATCGTCATCGATTTCCGATTCGTGATACCGCCCCTTGAGCCCGGCTGTGTAGTAATTCGCCGCATTGGTGGAAACTTCCTGACCGAAAAGATCCACCGACACGCTGAAGTGGAAATTGATGTATTTCTGCAGGGTCGGCAGATCGATGCCGCCTGCCTCGCGAACCTTCTGCGGATCATTAGTGCCGAGCTCCTTCATGATCTCACAGGTGCGGGTGACGACGCGCATGACACCGGTTGTCCCGATGAACATATGATGGGCTTCTTCGGTCAGCATGAACTGACAGGTCCGCGCCACCGGGTCGAAACCGGATTCGGCGAGCGAGGAGAGCTGATACTTGCCGTCGCGGTCGGTGAAGAAGGTGAACATGAAATAGGACAGCCAGTCGGGCGTCTTTTCATTGAACGCGCCGAGGATACGCGGCTTGTCCGGATCACCGGAATGGCGCTCCAGCATGGCTTCCGCTTCTTCCCGACCGTCGCGGCCGAAATAAGCATGCAGCAGATAGACCATGGCCCAGAGATGGCGGCCTTCTTCCACATTGACCTGAAACAGATTGCGCAGATCGTAGAGCGACGGACAGGTCAGGCCTAACAGGCGCTGCTGTTCGACCGACGCCGGTTCGGTGTCGCCCTGGGTTACGATCAAACGCCGCAGCGAGGCGCGGTATTCGCCGGGGACTTCGTTCCACACCGGCTTGCCCTTATGTTCGCCAAACGGGATGGTACGGCCTTCGACCGGCGG
>JAQBTY010000282.1 GCA_027624735.1 Pseudomonadota bacterium
GCCCATACCCACAGATTCGCATCAAATCCGCCTTATGGGAATCATTCGTTTCGGGCGGAACACTAGAACGTTTCCCGTTCAGAAGAAACCGGCGCCAAATAAACATAGAACGTAACAGCCGCGCCGGTCTGACTGATGCTCACATTTCCCCGCCCGAACCGTGGCGGCCGATACGGGCGTCGCGATGGACATAGGCGCAAAGAACGAAACCAAATCCTATCATGAGCGACAGCATGGCCGTTCCACCATAGGAGATAAGCGGCAAAGGCACGCCCACGACGGGCACCAACCCCATCACCATGGCAATATTGATGAAAACATAGAAGAAAAACGTGCCAATGATGCCCAATGATACCAGGCGCCCAAACTGATTTCGAACCCGCAACGCGATCGCGAAGCCATAGATAATGACCAGCATATATATTCCGAGAATAATCAGCCCGCCTGCCATGCCGAATTCTTCCGCCAGCATCGTAAAAATGAAATCAGTCTGCTTTTCTGGCAGGAAATTCAGGTGGCTCTGGGTTCCGTGCAGATAGCCCTTGCCAAATACCCCGCCGGAACCAAGCGCGATCTTTGACTGCAAAATGTGATAACCTGAGCCCAGCGGATCAAGTTCAGGATCCAGAAAAGTCAGAATGCGATTCTTTTGATACCCGTGCAGAAATGACCACGCAACGGGCAAAGCGGCCAGAATCGCGACAATGACGACGCCGAATTTCCAGCCCTTCACGCCAGCGAGAAAAAATATCACGCCGGCCGACATGGTCAGCATGATCGCGGTGCCCAGATCGGGCTGGCGCAGGACGAGAACCACCGGTGCACCCAATAATAGGAGGGGGACGATTAATCGGGTCGGACGCGCGATTTCTTCGAGAGTGGCGCCATGAAAATATCGAGCCAAGGACAGGACAAGGGTAATTTTCATGATCTCGGAGGGCTGGATCTGTATAAAGCCGACATTTATCCAGCGTTGCGCACCCATACCGATCTCACCCATCACCTCCACCGCCACCAGCAGACCGAGCACCAGGAAATAAAGAGTGTAGGCGTATCGCATCCATACCTGGATATCGGTCACGGCAACAAGGATCATGAGAACCAGACCGATGGCGAACCGGATCATCTGACGCGACGCCCAGGGATCCCATTCTCCACTCGCCGCGGAATAGAGCATGGCAAAGCCAATCGCGGCCAAAAGGATCAGCAGAAAGACCAAAGTCCAGCTGATCTGCCACAGCTTCTGGCCAAGGCTCTGGGGGCCGTCATCCGCGGCGGAGCCACCAAAATTCATGCGTGATCCGCCGAGTCCGTTTCATGGGAGACGCTGTCGGTCTCATTATATCCCGACGGGTCGCGCCGCAGGGCCTCCAACATGATATCGCGGGCGATCGGCGCCGCTACCGCTGACCCGCCGCCGCCATGTTCGACAACCACGGCAACAGCGTACCGTGGCCGTTTTACCGGTGCGTAGGCAACGAACAAGGCATGATCCCTGTCTTTCCAGGGTCGCTCCTCGTTCTTCAGCACCCGCGTATCGCGTTCGTGTTTGGATATGCGTTTGACCTGGGCTGTGCCGGTCTTCCCGGCCATTTCCATACCATTTTCATTAATTCGGGAGGACCGGGCCGTCCCTTTCGGCGCGTTTAAAACAGCATCCATGCCCTCTTTCACGATGCGCAGCGAGCCGGCGGAAATTTTGATCGGTGGGGCTTTTTCAAGGGGAAGCGATTGGGCGACGCCGCCGGATATGATCGAGCGAACAAGATGCGGTTTGATTTCTCGACCGCTGGCGATCCGCGCCGTCATGACGGCGAGTTGCAGCGGTGTCGTCAGAACAAATCCCTGACCAATACCAGTGACGAGAGTCTCACCCCCCTGCCATGCCACGCCGAGCGCCTGTTTCTTCCAAGCCGAGGTAGGAATCAATCCTGTTTTTTCTCCCGGCAAATCGACGCCGGTCAATTGCCCCAAGCCAAAACGCGTCGCCATATTAGCAATATTGTCGACACCGACCCGTTTGGAAATTTCATAAAAATAAGCGTCGCAGGACTGCTCGATTGCCCCTTTCATATCGAGCCAACCATGCCCATACTTTTTCCAGCAATGAAAACGTGCGTTGCCAAGCACTACATGACCTTTACAAAACACAGGGGTTTCCGGGGAAATAACGCGGTGCTCCAACGCCGCCAACGCGACCATCATTTTGAAAGTCGAACCCGGTGCGTAATGTCCGGCGATTGCCTTATTTGTCAGGGGCGTGTCCGGATCCCGGACAATTGAATTCCAATCAGAGTGGCTAAGGCCAATCTTGAAAACATTCGGATCATATCCCGGAACCGACGCCATTGCTAAAATGGCGCCGCTGTTGACATCCATTACAACAGCAGCCGCGCTTCTCTTTTCCGACAGTTTTTCGACCGCTATTTTCTGCAAACCAAGATCGATGGTCAGACCGATATCGTCGCCCGGCTGGCCTTCCTGGCGGGAAAGTTCCCGAATGACACGACCCAGAGCGTTGACTTCCAACTGGCTATTGCCCGCTTTACCACGCAATTTCAGATCGTGATTCTTTTCGATACCTGATTTGCCAATTCGAAATCCCGGCAACTCCAATAAGGGGTCCCCGAGCTGATCCTCCTCCGTTACCGCCGAGACATAGCCGAGGACATGCGCCGCGTGAGATCCGTAGGGATATTCCCGGCTTTGTCCCACATCGATAACAATGCCGGGCAAATCAGGTGCATGGACTTCAATTTTGGAGACTTCCCCCCAGTTGAGGTTTTCCCGGACCGTAATAGGTACAAAGCTGCGGCGGCGCTTTATCTCGCGCAATATGCGGCGACGATCGAGATCCCCTACCGGTATCAACTCCCCCAGCGCGTCGAGAGTCTTATTTACATCGCTGGTCCTTTCCGCGATCAAGACAACCCGATAATTTTCGCGATTGCCCGCCAGCGGCAATCCCGCGCGATCGAGAATGCGGCCTCGGGGAGGAGGCAACAAACGCATATTGATGCGGTTCTCCTCAGCCAATAATTTATATCGATCGGACTCCATCACCTGGAGTTGATACATACGTCCAACCAGAACACTCATCAGTACAGCTTTGGCGCCCCCGAGAATCGCCGCGCGCCGGGAAAACATTTTGTAGCGGGATGAGTCTTCTCGATACATTTCAAACCTGTGATAACAATTTGACCTGCATCCAAGTAAACAAACCGGCCAGGAACGGAAATAAAGCTGTTGTGACCCCTGCCTGGAACAATCCAGGCAGGGGATCGATGAGCGAAAAAACGTAAACCGCGCTCAGGCCCCAAACGACGAAGGCGCTCGCCATGGCGACCATCCCAAATCCCCACCAAAGGATAATGAACGACCGGCCCCGAAAAACACGACCCTGGGATACCGCTATTGTCCGCACAAGCAGCAGAACGAAAGCGTTCATGCCCGGCGGCATGCCGACCAAAATATCCTGCAAGAGCCCGATTAGAAAAACGGTAAAAGGCGAAAGAAGGTCAGGACGATGAACAGCCCAGTAGAACACCGCCATTAAGACCAGATTTGCCGCCATTGGCCCATAGCCGGGGATATAGAAAGGGATGGTCGACAGCAGCACCAGAAAAACACCGAGCATTGCCGGCAGAACGTTCCGTGCGAGCAGGTCTAGCCTTTGGGACAGAGACGGGTTCACTCGAGAGCCGCCGCCTCGGGCCCGCTCTTTTCAGACGTCTCGGGCGATACACTGACGTAATCTATTACCCGAACGAACTCCAGCTTTTCAAACTGAACGAACGGATTGACCCGCACTGTCCCGTCATCGGATTTAGACACCCGGCCAACAGGTAGCCCGGCTGGAAATATTCCGCCGTGGCCGGACGTGACAATGATGTCGCCGGAATTGACAAAGGCATTACTGGGCAAAAAAGCCAAGCGCGGCAACCGACTGTTGTCGCCAGCCAATATCGCACGATCGCGCGACGACTGGACGATAACCGGGACACGTGAATTTATATCGGTTATCAGTAATATTCGCGCGGACCGAAGCCCGACAGCGATCACACGGCCCGCGAGCCCCTGCCCGGTCATCGCGGCCTGGCCCTTCACCAAACCGTCCCGGCTGCCGGCATTGATTAACATCGAGCGCACAAAGGCGCCGCCGGAATCCCCTATCACCCGGGCTGCGATATATTTGGCTCTTGGATCGGGTTTGTAGTCCAGAAGAGCCATCAACGCCTGATTCTGCGCCATTAATCGGCGGGAAGCTTCCTGCCAGGCCAACAGACGGGCGTTTTCGCGCCGCAGCCTATCATTTTCCGCATGGATATTCGCCAGCTGCCGGACGGCATGCACACCATCACTAATTGCCGCCGCGGGCTGGGATAACCCATCCATCAGCGGGGCAAATATGTCGACAACGACACTTGAAACCTTTTCGATTGCCGACGTTTCAGCCTTGCTCAACAGCATCAGAGCGAAAGCCGCGAGTATGAGAAACAGAAAAGCGAAGCGCTGAATCAGCACCTTGATCGGCAATGCCAACCGTAGAACCGATGATCCGCTCCTTGGTTTCACCCGCTTTTCACTCCGCTATGTCGACCCGAAGACATTCTGTCACAAATTACCGCGGTGAAGGGTAACCAATCCTTATCCTTAGTACATAGAGGTGAGGACATTCCTTAATGTTTTCATTTCTTCAAGGCAATGACCGGTGCCCAGCGCAACGCAGGACAAGGGCTCGTCGGCAATGGAAACGGGCAATCCCGTGGCGTGGCGCAACACCAGATCCAGGTTTCCAAGCAAAGAACCGCCGCCGGTCAGAACAATTCCCTTATCGACGATATCGGCTGCCAATTCCGGGGCGGTATGCTCCAAAGCGACTTTCACCGCTTCGATAATAGCTCCCACCGGCTCGGCGAGACTTTCCCCTATCTGGCGTTCGGAAATCAGGATTTCCTTGGGTACGCCGTTCATCAGATCGCGGCCCTTTATCTCCATGGTAGCGCCTTCACCATCAGCCGGTATGCTGGCGGTGCCAATTTCCTTCTTGATTCGTTCCGCGCTGCTTTCACCGACCAGCAAATTATGATTCCGGCGAATATAGCCGGCGATGGCTTCGTCCATCTTGTCACCGCCAACGCGGACGGAACGGGAATACACCAGCCCGCCCAGCGACAGGACGGCTACCTCGGTCGTGCCGCCACCGACATCGACCACCATGGAGCCCGTCGGTTCGGTGACGGGAAGACCTGCGCCGATTGCCGCCGCCATGGGTTCCTCGATCAGAAAAACGCGTCTCGCACCGGCGCTTTCGGTTGATTCCTGGATAGCCCTTCTCTCAACGGCGGTCGACCCCGATGGCACGGCGACGATGATCTGCGGGCTGGCGAAACTACGGCGGTTATGCACTTTACGGATAAAATGCTTGATCATTTCCTCGGCGACTTCGAAATCGGCGATCACCCCATCACGCAAAGGCCGAATGGCTTCAATGTTGCCAGGCGTTCGGCCGAGCATCATCTTCGCCTCATCGCCCACGGCGAGGACCTGTTTTTTGCCTTTCACATTCGCAATCGCAACCACGGAGGGTTCATTGAGAACAATGCCACGCCCCTTGACGTATACAAGCGTATTCGCCGTCCCTAAATCGATCGCCATATCGGCGGACAGCATCCCCAGCAACCTGGAAAACATGAGCTTTTACTTCCCTTATTAAACCAACCCAAACCCGCGCTAGGCGGAGGCGGACATTGCCCCCGGCGCTGTCTTCTGACGCTTGACCATGAGCTTATTCAAAGCGTTGAC
>JAQBTY010000283.1 GCA_027624735.1 Pseudomonadota bacterium
GCCGTTGTGACATCGCCGGCCAGATCGAACAGATCCTTGGCGGATATCGGCAAGCCCGCGAGAGGCGAGGGGACAATGCCAACCGCCCGCAGACGATCGCTGGCGTCAGCGGCGTCGCGCGCCGCTGACGCATGGGTTTTCAACATGGTCCGCGCCCCTTCGCCGGCGGGATTTTCGATCGCGGCAAGCGCTGCCTCGATAAGATCGCGGCTGCGGGTGCGGCCAGCCTCCAAATCGTTGGCTAATTGGGCAATTGGCGTCATGGGAGATGTCCAAGTAGATGTCACATTTGTTCAAGCAGACGGCGTGAGCCAGAGCGGCCAAGCCGGCGCACCTTGCCGCCCGCACCGATAACCGTCAATAGCACGGCCCGGTTTGCTGCACTGCGGTTCGCTATAATTCCGCGCCTGCTCCTCGTCATGGTCGGCCTTCGCCACGACTGTCCGGTTTAAATTTTCTAAGTCGCCTGTGACGGAGACAAGCAGCCTGTTTCCTTGGAATGTATCGGTTGGCAACAGGGAAATCGCAAAAGGCTTTTGCCATTGTCGCACCTTGTCTGCCCCAAACACTACTGTCATTCCGGCCCCCGAGCCGGGACCCATGGGATCTCGCCGTGTTATGGGTCCCGGCTCGCGCTTCGCTTGGCCGGGATGACAATTTAGTTCTACCGCGCAGGCTGATGCGAGCCCTTAGATCCCAAAACAAAATTTTAAACCGGACACCAGCGGCGAAGGCCCGGCATGCCGAGCGGCGTGACTGATTTAATCCGGACGGTAGGCGCGCGCGGCGGGTTGCGGCAGGCACCATGGCGCGGTAGACCGGAGAGACTAGATACGATGGTCGTTCTTCGATTCCGGCTTTTTGTCAGGACACTTCATATTGACGGTTCCCCAATATCAAGACGCGAGCACGGACCTGTCGCGCCGGCGCATCGTGCTGACGGTATTGGTCCCCTTTGGGCTCGGCTATTACCTGTCCTATCTGTACCGGACGGTGAACATCGTCATCGCCAAACCGCTTGCGACGGACCTGGCCCTGAGCGCGGCGGATCTCGGGTTTCTGACCAGTGTGTATTTTATCGTGTTCGCGGCGTTTCAGACGCCGCTTGGCGTGTTGCTGGATCGTTACGGTCCGCGCCGCGTTCAGGCGGCCCTGTTGCTCTTTGCCGCCGCGGGCGGCGCCCTGTTTGCCGCGAGTGACAATTTTTTGCTTTTGTCGCTGGCCCGCGGGCTTATCGGGCTTGGCGCGTCGGGATGCCTGATGGCCGCCATAAAGGCGAATGTCCTGTGGTTTCCGAAGGAGCGATTGCCCCTGGTAAACGGTTTGACCGCGACGTTCGGGACGCTGGGCGCCTTGTCGGGAACGGTGCCGGTGGAAATGTTGTATGGCGCCTACGGCTGGCGCACCATTTTCGTGATCCTGTCGGTGATAACAATCGCGGTGTCGGTTCTGGTGATTTGGCTGGTCCCCGAGAAAATTATCGTTGGGTCGGACGAGTCCCCCCTTCAGTCGAGTTATAAGAGCCAACTCCATGACTTGGGCAAGATCTATTCCAGCCCGTTTTTCTGGCGTGTGGGCGTTATCGGCTTCGTCCATAATTCGGTGTTTTTGTCCTACCAGGCGCTCTGGATGGGACCATGGCTTCGCGATGTTGCCGGTCAGTCCTTCTCTGCCGTCGCTGAAACGCTTTTGTGGTTCAACATCGGCATGTTCGCGGGCGTGCTGTTCCTGGGAACCCTGGCGGACAGGCTGCAAAAATTCGGCATAAAGCCGGTCGCCGTAATGGGCAGCGGCATTGCGTTGTCCCTTGGAATTCAGTGTCTGTTTGCCTTGGAGCAGGTAGCGATCGCGACCCCACTTTGTTTTGCCTTTGGATTTCTTGGATCGTCGCCGCTCCTGGTATTTTCAATTTTTGGTCAGACTTTTCCGTCCCATTTGGCCGGTCGCGCCAATACGGCTCAAAATATGCTATCCTTCATCGGCGCCTTTGCGGCCCAGTGGGGAATTGGCGCCATTATCAATATGTGGCCTGAGCAGGCTGGTGGGCTCTATGATCCGGCCGGTCATCGGGCCGCCTTAATAACGGTCATCGCTATCGAGTTGGCTGCATTCGTCTTTTTCTTGCTGCCCTTCAAAAAAAACGGCGGCGAGTTCAGCGAACGGGGGTAAGTCGCGTGACGGAAGAAGAACCGGAGAACCCACGGGCCTATCCCGACCGGCCCTATGTCGGTGTCGGCGTGGTTATTTTTCGTGGCAATCAGGTTTTGCTGGCCCAGCGCGGTAAACCGCCCCGCCAATCAAGCTGGAGCATCCCCGGCGGCGCCCAGGAGCTGGATGAAACCGTCCGCGAAGCCGGTCTGCGTGAGGTGCGGGAGGAAACCGGTCTCGAAATCGACATCCTCGGTTTGATCGACGTGGTGGACAGTATCAGCCGGGATGCCGATGGCCGCGTACAGTTTCATTATACCCTGGTGGATTTTTACGCCGAATGGCGCAGCGGAGAGGCAATTGCCGGAGACGATTGTCCGGCGGTTTGCTGGGCAAATCTTGATGATCTGGATGCCTATGATATTCGCGCCATAACCGTTGAGATTATCCGTTTGGCGGCAAAAAAAAGGCGTGACCTGCCCGCTGAGTGATTTGACCATGTCCGGCGGGCGAAAAAAATGTCGAACGGCGTCGGACGTTAATGAAATCTCAACCCTGATCTCGCTTCACTGGCATCCGAGCAGAGTATCAACAGAGTATCCAGGAGGCGAGCATGCAGGACTTCGACACGCTACGGCGTCGTGTTGAGGAAACGGCGGAAAGATTGTCATCGGCACAGTCTGAACGTCAGAAAGAAACCCAATCCCTGGTTGGCATATTACGCCATCTGGAGGAAAAATATTCGGCGCAGGAAAAGCAATTTGCGTATTACAGGACGCGGTTGGAACCGCTTGAGCAATCAAATGTTCAACTCACTTTTCTCATTGAGAACCTCCTTGATTTAATCGATTCCGGTTTCGGCGAAAATAGTCTTGAGCCGCTGCGCAAGGCCTCGGAAATGGCGGCGACCATGCTCGAGAATGATATTAAGCCGCTGGACGATACCTCATCGGATAATGAGGGAGTTTCAGACCAGGAAATTTCCACAGAAACCACCGTCGAAGCGACCGATGAAATAGATGGGGAAACGGACGGGGAACCGGACGCCGTTGCCGCCTCGGCCGAGCCTGAAATGGCCACTCTGGACGATATAGACGATGGCGACGCGGATGGCCGGGAGACCGAAGCCGTCAGTGAGGTCGAAGCGGACGCGGCGGACGACAGCGATGTCGCGGTTGTAAGTGCGCCCGAAGAAGAGGACGGGCAGGTTATCCAGGATCTGGTGCAACTGGTCGAGGAAGGCGCCGAGTTCGCCGGTGAAACGCCTGTCACCCTTGACGATGTAATTTCCGATGAACAGGACGAAAGCCAGTTCGCCGAAATTGCCGACCTTGAGCTGGAGGAAGAACCGCTCTCTTATCTCGACGACGATATCGAAATTGCCTCCGACAATTTCGGGACTGACATTGATGCTGTTGCCGCGGCGGATCTGGCCGGGCTAGCGGAAGATGGTGAAGATAGCCAGGCTATGGCCGTCGCTGACGACGAAGCTCAGCCGCCCGTGGATTTGGTATCCGACGATGTTATGCCGGAGGCGGACGATTCCTTTGCCAATGCCAAATTTGAAAATGTTTCCGATGCCGTTCTGGAAATGGAACTGGAGGAGGACACCACCGCCGGCTCCGATGATCTTCCGGAAATGGTAATATCTGCTTCTGCCGCCTTAACTTCGATTGACGCGGCAGAGGAGGCGGATATCATCGCCGCCCTGGCCCAGGCCATGGAAGAAGAGACCAGTTCCGGCCAGGCGCCGCCCCCCGCGCCTGCCGATATTCGCTCGCTGATGTTGCGGGTCGAAGCATTGGCGAAGAAGGCCGAAGCAATGCGTCTGGCGCAGGCCGCGGATATCGTAAAATCCGGGAGCAAAGAAAGCCCGGTCGACGACCAGGAAGCCCAGGCAACCGCGGCGCCAGATAAAAAAGACTCCGAAGTCGCCGCCTGACCGGTCAGAAATCGGCGCCTGAAATCCTCCCGTGCAGACGGCGGACACGCTACGTAGCGTTCCCCGTCGTTTGCAGGGGGCCCCTACTATGGCCATGATCCCATCGCCCTGATAAATACCTCCTGGAAGCCGGCCCGGATGGCGGGCTGGATGAAAGGGGTGGCGGGCGATGCTGAAAACCGGTCAGGAACATCTCGCGAGCCTGCGCGATGGGCGGCGCGTTTACATCGGTGGCGAACTGGTGGACGACGTCACCCGGCATCCGGCGTTTCGCAATGCGGCCGCCTCTTTCGCCATGCTCTATGACCAGAAGGCCGCGCCCGAAAACCGCGACATCATGTCGTTCGAGGAGGACGGCGAGGTCTTCAGCGCCTATTTCCTGATGCCCCGGACACAGGACGATCTCGTCCGGCGGATGGAAACCCATCGCCGCATCGCCGAATGGTCCCATGGCCTGCTCGGCCGCTCACCCGATCATGTCGCCAGCTTCGTGACCGGCCTCGCCATGATGCCGGCCATGTTCGACCTTATCCGGCCCGGCTTTGGCGACAATATGGTCGAATACTACAAATACATGCGGGCCAACGATATCTTCGCCACCTATACGGTGCTGCCGCCGCAGGGGGCGCGCAAGCCGGAGCTTTACGAACGGGCGGGGTTGAAAGTCCCGACCCTTCGGGTCACGGATGAGGATGAGGCGGGCGTCACCCTCAACGGTATGAAAATGCTGGGCACGTCGGCGGTGTTCAGCAATGAAACCTGGGTCGGCAATCTGCTGCCGCTGGCGCCGGATCAGCTCAAGGAATCGATCACCTGCGCGGTGGCCCTCAATGCACCCGGCGTGACCATGTGGTCGCGCAAGCCGTTCGAACGCTATGCGGTCAGCGAGTTCGACAATCCGCTGACCTGGCGGTTCGACGAAACCGATTCCATGGTGATCTTCGAAGACGTTAAAGTGCCGTGGGGAAAAGTTTTCGTGCACGACAATGCGGAAATGTCGCGCGGCATCTATGTGCAATCCCCGTCTCATTCCATGGGCAACCATCAGTCGAACATTCGGTTTCTGGAAAAGCTGAAACTTCTGGTCGGGCTGGCGCACAAGATCGTCGAGACCAACGGCGTCGGCCATATTCCCGCGGTCCAGGGCGTACTGGGTCAGCTTGCCGCCCACGAGGCGACGCTGGAGGCCATGATCCAGGGGCAGATCCAGAATTTCGAGGTGGTCGTCCCCGGCTATGTCAATGTGAACCGGCGCTACATGTATGCGGCGCTTCATTGGTGCACCACCATGTATTCCGGAATCTGTGATACCATCCGCGAATTGATGGGCGGCGGGCCGTTTCAGATGCCTGCCGATATTTCCGTCCTTGAAGATGCCGGCATGCGCCGGATGTTTGAGGAATACTGGTCGGTCCCGGGGCAGTCCGCGTTCGATCGCATGAAGCTCTACAAACTCGCCTGGGACATGCTGGGTTCGGAATTCGCCGGCCGTCATATGCAGTATGAAAAATTCTATGCCGGTCCCGGTTTCGTCGTCACCAACTACAGCTATCTGAATGCCCCGTGGGACGACTATGACGGGCTGGTGGACGGTATTCTCGACAGCTACGACGTCCCCAAGGACATGAAAATCAGGAAGCCGGCGGATGGGTAGGGCGTTATGCGTTTATATCGAACCAGCCTTGCACCGAAAACCCCCACC
>JAQBTY010000284.1 GCA_027624735.1 Pseudomonadota bacterium
CCCGCAAGCGGGAGAGGGAGGGACCCGCAGCGTTCTTGCGCTGTGGGAGGGTGAGGGGGCCTACTGCGTAAAACTGACCGGCCGATGCTCTAGGATTTCAAAAAGCCACCGACCGCCGCTGCGGTTTCTTCCGGCCTTTCGGCAACCACGCTGTGGCCGCAATTGGGGATGATTTCCAGGCGCGATGATGCGAAACCCGCCGCATAGGCCTCGGCATGGGCGCGCGGGACGAACCTGTCGTTTTCGCCCTGAACAATCAGCGCCGGTCCCCGATAGCGCGATAGACGTTTGATCAGCTTGCGGTCGTGGAAATAGGGCGGCGTGAACCCGATGCGCGACGCAAAGCGAAACATCTTGTAGCGCATCAATTCCTCGTCGACCTCGCCACGTCCGTCGGGATAGAGCGCGTTCCCAATTTCGCTTTTGGCGTCGGAAAACAGGAAACTGCGCAGATCGTTGTAGTAGACACCGTCTTCCGGCTGGGCGACCCAGAACAGATCGGCGATGGATTGACCCTGAACGAACAGGCCGGGCGCGCCGATCAGCGTCAGGCTGCGCAGTTTGTCCGGGTAGCGTATGGCGATTTCCGCGGCAATCCAGCCGCCGACGCAGTTTCCTACCAGATGGAACCGGTCCAGCCCCAGCACATCGAGCAGTTCGATATAGTGGAAAACGAAATCGTCGATAGAGTCGATGTCCTCGCGCTCTTCGGACCCGGCGCAGGCCGGGTGGGCCGGCGCGATGAGGCGGAAATTCTCCGCGAGCTTTTCGTGAAACGGGAACATTTCCGTCGATGCGCTATGCAGATCGGCGAAACCATGCAGATAGAGAACGGGATCGCCGGCGCCGGCTTCGGCAAGCTGGATCTTGTGTCCTTGTACCTCGATCGAGCGGCTTTCCATTATTCTGCTCCCATGAGTTCGGGGAGGTTCGGATAATCCTTGGCGAAGAGCTCCGCCGATTCCTGGCGCAGATGCGGCATCACCTCGGTGGCGAACAGGCGCATGCTTTTGCGGGCAAGCTCGGGCTTCATATTGCCGAAATGAAACTGGATCAGGAAATTACCCACACCGGCCAGTTCGATAAGCTCCATCAGCCGTTTGCGCACTGTCTCGGGGCTGCCGGCGATGATCGATCCGCCCGCATCGAGCTCATCCCAACCCTTGGCATCGCCCAGCATATCGCGGCCCGATTCCGTATTCCTCAGATAGTTCTCCCACGACCGGACGCTCTGCGAGGGGATGCCGGGGCCGAAGGTCTGGGTGCGTCCTTCGCGCCGCAGATGCCCTTTCAGGCAGTTTCGCAGGAAATACCAGACGCCTTCCGCTGCCTCTTCACGCGCCTGTTCATCGGTCTCCGCCACATACACCGACAACAGCACGCCCATGCGGAACGGGTCATAGGTTCCACCATGGTCGGAGACAATTTGCGCGAAGCGGCCAACCGCGGCCTTGGTCGCGGAACCGTGCACGCGCGACGACAGGAAATAGTTGAAGCCGCGCTTGGCTACTTCCTCCATGGTTTCGATGCTGAGCGATCCTGGAATCCAGACCGGCGGGTGCGGTTTCTGGCGCGGCTTTGGCCAGATGTTGGCGTAGCGCAGCGGGTAGTGCTCGCCCTCATGTTCGAAGGGGCCGTCCTCGGTCCAGGCGCGGGTGATCAGATCGCACCCTTCCCAGAACTGGTTGCGCGCCTTGACCGATGTCACATTGTAATTGAACGCCTCCGACCCGCCGCCGACCACAAAGCCGGCGATCAGCCGCCCGTGGGTCATCATGTCGATCATGGCGTATTCTTCGGCGATCCTGAGCGGGTTCTTGCGCAGCGGCAGCAGGCTGCCGAGCACGACGATCTTGGCCCGCTCGGTGCGCTGGCTAAGGGCCGCGGCGATCAGATTGGGCGACGCCATCAGCCCATAGACATTCTGGTGATGCTCGTTCAGCACCAGCCCGTCGAAGCCCAGCTCCTCGCCATAGACCAGCTGGTCGATATATTCCTGATAAAGCCCGTCGGCTTTTTCACTGTCCCACAGCGTATTGGAAACGGTGACCCAGGCGGATTCGTACTTTTCGTCAAAGTCATCCGGAAGATACGGATAGGCCATGAAATGCCAGCAGAAAAACTGTGCCGGATGAGACATGTGCATCGCTCCCTGTTTTATCTTTTCGTTTTGACGAGTTTATACAGGCGGCACGTCGATTGCACAGGCCCAACGTCAATTTGTTCTTCATCCGGCTAATGACCGCGCCGGAACTATGCTATAGTTAACTTTCTCGGGGTGACCTCATCACCCCATCCCAGGCATGTCCCTATGGCAGAAATCGCAGGCATCGGCGCCATCGGGCGCGTGCTGAAGAACCGCAATTACCGGAACTACACCGCCGGTAATTTCGCGTCGCAGCTTGGCATGTGGGTGCAGCGCATCGCGATCGGCTGGTTGACCTGGGAACTGACCAAGGACCCCAAGTGGCTCGGCATCATCGCCTTCGCCGATTTCATGCCCAATCTGGTGTTTGCCCCGCTTGCCGGCGCGCTGGCGGACAGGATGGATCGGCTGCGCGCGATCCGGCTCTATATGATGATTTCCGCTGTCCTTTCGGGCGCCATTGCCTGGCTGACCATCGCGGACCTGATTACCGTGCATTATTTGGTGATGCTGGTGCTGGCCAACGGCATCGCCATGTCCTTCAACTTTCCCGTCCGGCTGTCGATCATCCATGGGCTGGTTGGCCGGGAATCATTGACGACGGCGATCAGCATCAACGCCATTGTCTTCAATATAGCCCGCATCGGCGGCCCCGCGCTGGCGGGGGCGGTTATTAATTTCTGGGGGATCGGACCGGCGGTCACGATTACCGTCGTGGCGGACATCCTGTTTGTGCTCGCACTTTATTGTGTGACCATGACGCCCCCCAAGGAACCGAAGATCAACAAATCGGCGAGCAATATCCCGGCGGAAATCATGGAGGGTTTTCGCTATGTCGCGAACCATCCGGGGCTCGGCCCGCTGCTGTTCGTGCTCGCCTTTTACGCCATATTCGGCAGGCCCTTTATCGATCTCTTCCCGGGCTTCGCCGATAAAATATTCGGCCGCGGAGCCGAGGCGCTGGCGATGCTCACGTCGGTTCTGGGCGTTGGGTCCTTTGTTGGCAGCATATTTCTGGCGCGGATCAATGGCGTGTCGGGACTGACCCGTATTCTCATCGCCAATGTTCTGCTGATGTCAGTCGCGGTGATCGCCTTCGCCGCGACGGATATATACTGGGTTGCGCTGATTTGTACGTTCTTTGCCGGGATTGCCATCGTGATGATCGGGGTGATTGAACAGACCCTGCTGCAGGCATCCGTTGACAGTGCGATGCGGGGGCGCGTGCTCAGCTTTTACACGCTGATCGCGCGGGGGTGTCCGTCGCTTGGCGCACTGCTTATGGGGTATCTGGCGTCCTATTTTGGTCTGCAGGCGCCGGTGGCGGCCGGCGCCGTGCTCTGCATCGGATTGTGGTATTGGGCGTGGCGGCGGCAGGACGCGCTCGGCAAGGCGCTCGAGGTTACGCCGGATTCAGGCTGATTTATCGGCTACAAAAAGTCCCGCACCAGCTTGAGAAACTCGTCCAGCTTGTCGTGGTGAACCCAGTGGCCGGCGCCTTCGATTGTGACGAATTGGGCGTTCTTGAAATGGTCGGGGATGCCGAGCGAATAGGGGTCCTTGGCCCAGCTGTCGCCGCCGCGGATCAGGAGCGCGGGACAGGTGATGCGTTCCCACAATGATTTGGTCTCCGCCTCGTCGATGCCGAACGGCGTGAAGGCGCGCACGTAATTGTCGAATTTCCAGCTATAGGTTCCGTCCTCGTTCTGATTGATCCCATGCATGGTGAGGTGCCGCGCCTGATCGGGATTGAGATGCTTGTTGGTGTCCTGCATGCGGTCGAGCGCTTCATCGAAGGTGGCGTAGCGGTGCGGCACGCGGGCGGCGAGCGCTCTCATGTCGTCGATCCATTCGGCAAACCGTTCATGGGTATTTTTTTCGGCCCGCTCCCGGGCGCGTTGCGGCGCGCCGCCGAGGCCTTCTATACCGACGATTTTTTTCACCTTGTCGGGATAGAGGCCCGTGAAACGCAGTCCGATGCCACTACCCATGGAATGGCCGATGATGGTCAGGGGCGCGAGGTCCATCTGGTGTATCAGCTGCGCGATATCATAGGTGAATTCGGCCTGTGAATAGGTGCCGCCGATCATCCACTGGGAATCGCCGTGTCCCCGCAGATCGGGCGCGATGACGTGATACTCGGCGCGCAGTTCTTCGGCCACCCAGTCCCAGTTGCGGCAATGATCCCGCCCGCCATGGATCAGCAGCAGGGGCGGCGCCTCCTCGTTGCCCCAATCCACATAGTGCAGCCTAAGGCGCTGCGAAAAATAGGAATGTGACGTGGGGCCAGGGATGGAAAGGGGCATCGGGCGCTCCGGTTATATCTGCCGCACCGTCGGCGCGCCGATTAAACCGATCAGGGCGCAACTGTCAATTGCCGGGGTCTTATACCATATACCCTTCCGTTATACCCTTGCGTTAAATCTTTCCGAAACCCAGTATAGGTGCGACTTTTTTTTAAAGGGAGAATTGTTATGTGGATTTCACAAGCTAAATTTCATACCGGCGCCGTATTGGCCGTCGCCGCCATGGCGGCTATTTCGTCCCATGCGATTGCCGACGAGGTTGCTGATTTTTATCAGGGGAAGCAGATTTCTTTCCATGTCGGGTTCGGCGCCGGCGGCGGCTATGACACCACGAGTCGTATCGTTGCGCGTCATTTTGGTCGCCACGTGCCGGGCAACCCCAGCGTCATCGTTCAGAACGTGCCGGGCGCCGGCAGCATGAAGGTGGCGAACGCGGTATACAACGCGGCGCCCAAGGACGGAACTGTCCTCGCCGTTTTTTCCTCGTCGGTCGCCATGGTTCCGCTTTATGGCAAACGCAAAACCAAGTTCGAGACCGCCAAGTTCGAATGGATCGGCAGCATGCACCGGGACGTGCAGGCCTGCGGCGTCTGGCGCGGTGCCGGACAGGGCATCAAGACCCTGTACGATTTTGTCGCGGCGAAGGAAACGATAATTTTCGGATCAAACGGCCCGACATCGCCGCTCACGACCTTTCCGCTATTTATCAGAAATGTCCTCGGCGCGAAGGTGAAGGTCGTGCATGGTTACAAGGGAACCAAGGCGGTTAATTTCGCCATGCAGAAAGGCGAGCTGACCGGTACCTGCGGCATGTACGAATCTTCCGTACGGGGCGCATTCTTCCCAAGCTTCAGCGCGGGCGATCTGGTCCTGTTCGTGCAGCTGGCGGAAGGAACGAAGGTGCCGTTGTTCGGTCAGGCTACCAATATCTACGACATGCTGAAGACCGAGGAGCAGAAGCAGATGGCGCGGCTGGTGTTCGGCCCGGCGGAAATTACCCGGCCGCTGGCGGCGCCGCCCGGCACGCCCAAGGTGCGGGTCGCGGCCTTGAGAAAGGCCCTTCTGGATACCATGAAGGACCCGGCGGTTATCGCGGATGCCAAGCGCGTCAAGGTCGTCTTCGAGCCCATCCCGGGCGACGAAGTCGCGGCGAGATTTAACGATTATTTCAAGACGCCTAAATCCCTGGTCGACAAGACCTATGAGATGATCAGCAAGATGAACTGAGCGCCGACCGAATTGACTAGCCCGGATTATTCACGGTGGTCGGATGGTTTGAGCAAGGCGCGTGGTATCGTCCGGGTTGACGGC
>JAQBTY010000285.1 GCA_027624735.1 Pseudomonadota bacterium
CAGAGCCGCGAGTTCTACCGCTAAACTATCCCCCAACAGGGCGCGGCGGCGAAATATCGCCGTTCCGGCATACGCTTAGCATAGCGACTCTTGCATGAACAAGGCTAAACACTGGTTGCCTCATCGCCAATTCGGACTAGGATGCGTTTCAGGTACCGTTTAGGCGGATCCCGGAGACAAAGAGCTCCGCGGGATTAAATAAAAGGAAGACGCGGTGAACGTGGTGCGGCAAAAGGCGAGCCATCCGGCGCGAAGGCGGCGTGGCAATCAGGCTAATCGGCGCCGTCGTCCTGCGGACCCGGTTATCGCCGCTCTTGACCTCGGTACAAATAATTGCCGTCTTTTGATTGCCCGGGTGCAACCTGGCGGTTTTCGTGTCATCGACGGATTTTCGCGCATAGTGCGGCTTGGCGAAGGGCTTGATGCCTCCGACCATCTATCACAAGCCGCCATGGACCGAACGAAAGCCGCGCTACTGGTTTGCGCCGAGAAAATCAAGCGTCGGGCCGTAACGTCTGGCCGCTATGTCGCGACCGAAGCCTGTCGCCGGGCGAAAAACGGGGAAGAGTTTCTGGCGGCGATTGAAAAAGAAACCGGTTTGCGGCTTGAAACCATTCCTTCAAGTGAGGAGGCCGAGCTTACCCTGGCGGGATGTTTGCCCCTGCTCGACCCCGCCATTCCCTATGCGTTGACGTTCGATGTGGGGGGAGGAAGTGCGGAGATTTTGTGGGTCAGGTTGCGTCAGGAGAGGTCGCCTGAGGTGGTTGGCCTTATTTCCCTGCCTTGCGGCGTTGTCACCATGACGGAACGGTATGGCGAACCGGAGATTACCGCCGAGAGATACCGGGCCATGGTGTCCGACGTTGAAGCGATGCTGCGTCCGTTCGACCAACAATATGAGATTAGTGCTGCAATCGCCCGCGGTGAGGTTCAGATGCTCGGTACGGCCGGGACGGTGACGACCATTGCGGGCGTTCACATGAAACTGCCGCGTTACAACCGCGCCGTCGTGGATGGAGCCTGGCTGGATTTCGAAGCGCTTGGCGCCATTAGCCGCATGCTCGTTACCTCCGACTTCGCGGAGCGGGCGGCGCACGCCTGCATAGGCCAGGGGCGGGCGGAACTCGTGGTGGCGGGGTGCGGCATTCTCGAAGCGGTTTGTTCGACCTGGCGGGCCGGCCGCTTGCGGGTTGCCGACAGGGGGGTTCGGGAAGGGATTCTTTTGGCTCTCTCCGGCGCCGCCAACAGAGGCGGCATTGCGCCGGTCGGCCAGTGACCAAGACGCGTCGCGGTTCGTCTCCAAGTTCAAGGGACCTTACGGTGCGGGTCAAGACGGCCCGTGGCCGTAAACCCTCTTCCACCCGATGGCTTCAACGGCAACTGAACGATCCCTATGTCGTGGAAGCGAAGAAAGCTGGCTATCGGTCGCGCGCCGCCTGGAAATTGATCCAGCTGGATGATCGTTTCCGCTTCCTGCTCCCCGGCCGCCAGGTCGTCGATCTGGGCGCTGCCCCTGGCGGCTGGACCCAGGTCGCGGTTGAAAGAGTGCGGCCGACAGGTGCGAACGGGGCGCTCATCGGCCGGGTCATCGCCGCCGATTTATTGGAAATAGAACCGGTTGAAGGGGCCGAACATCTCACCCTCGACATGACTGATCCGGAGGCCGCTGACCGGCTGCGGGGTCTGGCCGGACGATCCGTCGATGTCGTCGTGAGCGATATGGCTGCACCGACGATTGGACATCGTTCAACGGATCACCTGCGGACCATCGTCCTGTGTGAAGCGGCCGCCGAATTTGCCTTCGACGTCCTGAGCCCTGGTGGCGTGTTTGTCACGAAGGTCTTCCAGGGCGGGGCGGATGGCGATCTTCTGAACAATCTTAAACGCCGGTTTACGCAGCTTAAGCATGTCAAGCCCGCGGCCAGCCGGGATACATCGCCGGAAACCTACCTGGTCGCGACCGGTTTCAAAGTGGATTCAGGGTAATTTGAAGTCTTGTCCCAAATTTGTGCGTTCCGCCGGCTGCGAGGGTTGGGATTCTGTAGCCGCTCATGTATGATCCCGTACGCGTATCCACATTGGGAACGACATGGAAATTGCTGAAGCTCTGACGTTTGATGACGTCCTTTTGGTTCCCGCCGCCTCTTCCATTATGCCGTCTCAGGCCGACCTCAGAACACGCCTGACCCGGAATCTAGAGCTTCGGATTCCCTTGATTTCAGCCGCGATGGATACGGTGACGGAAAGCGCGCTAGCGATTGCCATGGCGCAGGCCGGCGGCATCGGGGTGATCCACAAGAATCTGACGTTCGAAGAACAGGCCGATGAGGTTCGAAAGGTCAAGAAATTCGAATCCGGCATGGTGATCAATCCGGTGACTATTTCGCCGGAGGAGACCCTGGCCGATGCGCTGGATCTAATGGACCGGCATAGAATATCGGGTATTCCGGTCGTTGAAAAAGGCAGCAAGAAGCTGGTTGGTATTTTGACCAACCGCGATGTGCGTTTCGCGACCGACAGGTCTGAATCCGTTAGCAACCTGATGACCAAGCAAGACCTGATCACGGTGCGCGAAGCGATCAATATGGAAGACGCCAAGCGTCTGCTTCACCGGCACCGCATCGAAAAACTGATCGTCGTTGATGAGAATTACCGGTGCGTCGGACTTGTCACGGTAAAAGATATTGAAAAGGCACAGCTCCATCCGGACGCCAATAAGGACGAAAAGGGGCGGTTGCGCGCCGCCGCGGCGACGGGTGTCGGGGATGCCGGTTATGAACGGGCGGAGGCTCTGATTGCGGCCGAGATCGACGTTATCGTGGTCGATACCGCCCATGGCCATTCGCGCGGCGTCCTTGAAGCGGTGGGCCGCCTGAAGCGGCTGTCAAACAAGGTGGAAATCGTTGCCGGAAACATAGCGACGCCGGAAGGGGCCAAGGCCCTTATCGATGCCGGTGCGGATGCGGTGAAGATAGGCATTGGGCCGGGGTCCATCTGTACGACGCGTGTGGTTGCCGGCGTTGGCGTACCTCAATTTACGGCGATCCTGGAAGCGGCTGAAGAATGCCATAAACATGACGTCCCGGCGATTGCGGATGGCGGCATCAAGTATCCCGGCGATTTGGCCAAGGCGATCGCCGCCGGGGCGGATTGCGCCATGATCGGATCCCTGCTCGCCGGAACGGACGAGGCGCCGGGCGAGGTTTTCCTTTATCAGGGGCGGACCTACAAATCCTATCGCGGCATGGGGTCGCTTAGTGCGATGGCCCGGGGGTCGGCGGACCGGTATTTCCAGCAGGAGGTTTCCGACTCGCTTAAGCTGGTGCCCGAAGGGATCGAAGGCCAGGTGCCCTATAAAGGCCCCGTGTCCAGTGTGATTCACCAGCTCATCGGCGGCCTGCGGGCGGCCATGGGCTATACCGGAAACGAAAATGTGAAGGCGATGCAGCAGAACTGTAAATTGCGGCGGTCGACCGAGGCGGGGCGCCGCGAAAGCCATGTTCACGACGTGGTCATTACGCGTGAGGCGCCCAACTACCGGAAAGAAATCTGACGGTGTCGGACACGATTGTCGTACGACGGGGTCGCGGAGATGATGCAGCCTCTATTGCGCGTGTTCATGTGGAGAGCTGGCGGTCGACCTATGCCGGCATGCTGCCGAAAGACATGCTGCTCAAATTATCGAGCGCGGATCATGAAGCCCGGTGGTGGCGGCATGTCCTTGGCCGGTTTCGGCGCCGGCATTACGTTTATGTCGCGGAACATGAAACCGATGGCGTGATCGGGTTTATCAGCGGCGGCCCGGCGCGTGAGTCCGGATTGGATCCGGAAGCGGAAATCTACGCGCTTTACCTGTTGGACGAATTTCAGGGCGAGGGGGTCGGGCGCGCGCTGTTTCTTCGGCTGGCGAACCGTCTCAATCGCGAATGCGGCCCCAGCCTTGTCGTCTGGGTGCTTAGCGAGAACCCGTCGCGGTATTTTTATGAGGCGATGGGCGGCCGGCGAATCGGCCGGCGCAGCGAACGTATGGGCGGCGCCGAGGTGCAGGAAACCGCCTATGGCTGGGCCGATATGGCTGAACTGGTCGCGGTTGGCCGGTCCGGACAGGAATGAACCCGATCCACGCTAAGTGGATGATGCGATCTCATATTAAGGTAATAGAAAAGCATAGATGGCCGATACGGTTCTGATTCTGGATTTTGGGTCGCAGGTGACGCAGCTGATCGCCCGACGGGTGCGCGAAGCCGGTGTCTATTGCGAAATTCATCCCTTCAATAAAGGTGTCGAGGCGATTGAGCAGTTACAGCCGTCGGCTGTAATCCTTTCCGGTGGTCCGTCGTCGGTAACCGGAATTGATACACCCCGCGCACCGCAAGAAGTGTTTGAACTCGGTGTTCCGGTGCTGGGTATCTGCTACGGCTTCCAGACCATGTGCGCGCAACTCGGCGGGGTCGTGGAAACATCTGAAAATCGTGAATTCGGGCGGGCCGCGCTGGAAATTACCGACAACTGCGTCTTATTCGACGGGCTGTGGGACATCGGCGAAAAACATCAAGTTTGGATGAGCCACGGTGACAAGGTCACTCGACTGCCTGACGGGTTCAGGTGGGTCGGTGTCAGTGAGAATGCACCGTTCGCCGTGATCGCCGACGATGCCCGCCGCTTTTATGGTGTTTTGTTTCATCCCGAAGTTGTCCATACCCCTGAAGGCGGGGCCCTTCTGCGAAACTTTACCCATAAGGTCGCGGGCTGCTCGGGAAACTGGACTATGGCTGCCTTTCGCCAACGTGAAATAGCGCGCATCCGTGAGCAAGTTGGTGACAAAACTGTCATCTGCGGTCTGTCGGGCGGCGTGGATTCCTCTGTTGCGGCGGTGCTTATTCACGAAGCGATCGGTGATCAGCTACAATGCGTCTTTGTCGATACCGGGCTGTTGCGGGAAGACGAAGCAGAACAGGTGGTGTCGGTTTTTCGCGGTCACTACAATATCCCGCTTATCCATCGCGATGCGGCGGATCTCTTCATAGACAAGCTGGCAGGCGTGTCCGATCCCGAGCAAAAACGCAAGATTATCGGGGCGACGTTTATCGATGTGTTCGATGAGGAAGCCAGCAAGATCGGCGGTGCCGATTTCCTGGCGCAGGGAACGCTCTATCCCGACGTGATAGAATCGGTGTCCTTCACCGGCGGACCCAGCGTCACGATCAAGTCACACCACAATGTCGGCGGTCTGCCCGACCGAATGAAACTTGGGCTGGTTGAGCCCTTGCGCGAACTGTTCAAAGATGAGGTCCGCGCGCTTGGCCGCGAATTGGGAATGCCGCAGGAACTGGTTGGCCGGCATCCTTTTCCGGGGCCAGGTCTTGCTATCCGCATGCCGGGCGACATTACCCGCGACAAGCTGGCAATTCTGCGCCGGGCCGATGCGGTATACATCGACGCGATCCGCAAGGCCGGCCTGTATGACGAAATATGGCAGGCTTTCGCGGTGCTGCTGCCGGTGCGGTCTGTCGGCGTCATGGGGGACGCGCGATCCTACGACTATGTCTGCGCCTTGCGGGCGGTTACATCGACCGATGGCATGACCGCGGACTCCTACCCGTTCGACCATGAATTCCTTGCCCACGTCGCGACGAGAATAATAAATGAAGTCAATGGTATTAATCGGGTAACTTACGATATTACATCAAAGCCGCCCGGGACCATTGAGTGGGAGTAAGAAACGACAACTAACCTATTGTTTTTAAACAGTA
>JAQBTY010000286.1 GCA_027624735.1 Pseudomonadota bacterium
GCACGGGCATGTCCACCAGAAGGCCTTTGGCGCCATGGGCTCGGTGGAGCGGACCCTGCGGCTAGTGCCGGACCTGGACGTGGAGACGGTAACGTCCAGCTGTTGCGGCATGGCCGGCGCCTTCGGATACGAGGCCGAACATTTCGCGACCTCCATGGCGATGGGTGAACTGGACCTGCTACCCGCCGTGCGTGAAGCCGGCGGAGACACCCTCATCGTCGCAGACGGCACCAGCTGCCGGGAACAGATCCGCCATGGCGCGGACCGCGAGGCCTGGCACGTGGCGCGCGTTCTGGAAGCGGCGCTGGCCAAATAAACCGGGCCACAAGGTAGGAAGCAATGCCTGATGTCCCCCTCTTGTGGTGATTTCCAGGTGTCCACTAAGTCAGGGCGTTTCCATCCATCACGGTCGCAGCGCTTGACCGGTTCCACTGAATTCAGACACAGTTCCTCTTTTATTGCCCGGTATGAACATTCCGTTTTCATATCCGTTGAAATTTCAATTCAGGGAGGAAGTCCGCCATGCCCACCACATACAATACGCTGATCCTGGGGGCGTCCTACGGTTCGCTCCTGGCGATCAAGCTTTTGCTCGCCGGACATACGGTCAAGCTTGTCTGCCTGCCTGACGAAGCGGATTTGATCAACAAGGAAGGCCAAAAGGTCCGCATGCCGGCGAGAGGCAGGGACGGTCTCGTCGAAATCGATTCACGGCGGCTGCCGGGCAAATTGTCCGCCGCGACGCCCAACGCCGTCGATCCGGCGGATTATGATCTGATCGCCCTGGCGATGCAGGAGCCGCATTATGGAGCGCCAGGCGTGCGCGACCTGTTGGATTCGATAGCCAAGTCCGGCGTTCCCTGCATGTCGATCATGAACATGCCGCCGCCACCCTACCTGAAACGCATTCCCAATCTTGATGTCGATGCGTTGAAAGGCTGCTATACCGATCCCTCGGTCTGGGACAGCTTCGATCCGTCTCTGATGACGCTGTGCAGTCCGGATCCGCAGGCGGTTCGCCCTCCGGAAGAAAAGTCCAATGTGCTGCGAGTCGGCTTGCCGACCAACTTCAAGGCCGCCCGCTTCGATTCCGACGATCACACAAACATCCTTCGCCAGATGCAGGCGGATATCGAGGCGAGCCGGTACGATGACGGCAATGGCGCTGGTCGATAGCTGGCTGGAGCGCCATCGCCAGGCATCCTGATTTTCCAACCTGCAAGCTGAGATGCCGCCGTGTTGGGTAACGGGCATCAACTTCCCTGCTCAAGCTAATTTATTCTGGCAATGCCAGGTTGGACGTTGGTCAGGTATGGGGTAAAATCAGCTTTCCGTCGCAATTAAGGCAAAGAAGAAAACATGCCCGATCAGACCTCGTCTCATGAAACAAGCGGCTGGCAATTCTAGGTGGATCGGGGCGGTACGTTTACCGATCTGGTCGCGCGCCGGCCGGACGGATCCCTGACGACCCACAAGCTGTTGTCGGAAAACCCGGAGCGTTACAAGGACGCCGCCATTCAGGGCATCCGGGATCTGTTGGGCATCGCACAGGATCAGCCCATCCCCGACGATGCGGTGGATTCCGTCAAGATGGGCACGACCGTCGCGACCAACGCCCTGCTGGAGCGCAAGGGCGACCGGACCCTGCTGATCATCACCAAAGGATTCGCCGACCAGCTGCGCATCGGCTACCAGAACCGGCCAAAAATCTTCGCCCGCGAAATCATTCTGCCGGAACTGCTTTACGAACGCGTGGCGGAGGTTACCGAGCGCTACACCGCGGAAGGTGAAGAACTCATTCCCGTCGATCTTGATGAGGCGCGAATAGCCCTTCAGGCCGGTTATGACGACGGTATCCGGTCGGTGGCGATCGTCTTCATGCATGGCTATCGCTATCATGACCATGAGGCCGCCGTGGCCGACATCGCCGAAGATATCGGCTTTCCCCAGATTTCGGTAAGCCACAGGGTCAGCCCGCTGATGAAGCTGGTGGGGCGCGGCGATACCACCGTGGTCGATGCCTATGTCTCCCCCATCCTGCGGCGCTATGTGGATCAGGTGGCGTCCAGTCTGGGTGATGTGCGGCTGATGTTCATGCAGTCCAACGGCGGGTTGACGGACGCTCGCTTTTTCCAGGGCAAGGACAGCATCCTGTCGGGTCCGGCCGGCGGCATTGTCGGCGCGGCCCGCACCGCCGCCATGGCCGGCTACACGAAGCTTATCGGGTTCGACATGGGCGGCACGTCGACCGATGTGGCGCATTACGACGGCGAGTATGAACGCGCCTTCGAGACATTGGTCGCCGGCGTCCGCATGCGCGCGCCGATGATGCGCATACACACCGTCGCCGCCGGCGGCGGATCGATCCTGCATTTCGATGGCGCGCGGTTCCGCGTCGGGCCGGATTCGGCGGGCGCCACCCCGGGCCCCGCCTGCTACCGGCGGGGCGGGCCGCTCTGTGTCACCGACGCCAATGTCATGGTTGGCAAAATTCAGCCCGACTTCTTTCCCCGCGTTTTCGGACCCGACGGCGACCAGCCGATGGATGCGGACGTGGTGTGCTCCAAATTCGCGGCGCTGGCCCAGAAAATCGAACAGGCAACCGGTGACAGGCGCACCTCGCAAGAAGTCGCGGACGGTTATCTCAAGATCGCTGTCGAAAACATGGCGAACGCGATCAAACAAATCTCCGTCCAGCGTGGTTACGACGTGACCAACTATACACTCAACTGTTTTGGCGGCGCGGGTGGTCAGCATGCCTGTCTGGTCGCCGATTCACTGGGGATGACACGGGTCTTCATCCACCCGTTCGCCGGCGTTCTGTCAGCCTATGGGATGGGGCTGGCGGACCTGCGCGTCATGCGTGAACGCGCCATCGAAAAGGCGCTCGACGACGCGCTGATCGGCGACATGAAGACGGCCTATGAGGACATGGAGGCCGACGGCCGCGCCGAGATGGAACGCCAGGGTGTCACAGGCACTCAGACCGACGCCATCCGCAAAACGCATCTTCGGTACGAAGGCACCGATACCGCCCTGGTCATCGATTTCGGCGAACGCGCCGAGATGATCGCCCGGTTCGAGGAAGCCCACCGGCAGCAGTTCGGCTTCGTGTCACCCGAAAAAGGCCATATCGTCGAAGCTTTGTCGGTAGAGGTGATCAGCGCCGGTGAAGTGCTGGAAGATCCCGTCCTGCCGGTGGATCCGAACGCCGCCGCGCCGGATCCTCTGGCCATCGTCGAAATGTATGCCGCGGAAACAACCCACCGGACGCCGGTCTATGACCGCGATGCCATGCCGCCCGGCTGCAAGGTAGCCGGGCCGGCCATCCTGCGTGAGGCCAATGCGACAACCGTGCTCGAGCCCGGCTGGCAGGCGGAAGTCACAAAGCACAACCACATGGTCCTCAACCGCGTCATTCCCCTGCCCAGGCGGGTCGCCATCGGCACGCAGGCGGATCCGGTGATGCTGGAGGTCTTCAACAATTTGTTCATGTCCATCGCCGAACAGATGGGGGGCGTGCTGCAGAACACGTCCTATTCGGTCAATATCAAGGAACGGCTGGATTTCTCCTGCGCCATCTTCGACACCACGGGCGATCTGGTCGCCAACGCGCCGCATATTCCGGTGCATCTCGGTTCCATGAGCGAAAGCGTCAAAACCGTCGCCCGTCAGCGCGAAGGCACCATGCGCCCCGGCGATGTCTATATGCTGAACACCCCCTATAACGGCGGCACGCATCTGCCCGACGTGACGGTCATAACGCCGGTCTTCCGCGAAGGCGGCGACGATGTCCTGTTCTATGTCGCCTCACGCGGCCATCACGCCGAAATAGGCGGCATCACGCCTGGCTCGGTGCCGCCTTATTCGAAACACATCGACGAGGAAGGCGTGCTGCTGGACGACGTGAAGCTGGTTGCAGCGGGCACCATCCTGGAGAAAGAAATCGAGGCCATCTTCACCGGCGGCAAATATCCGACGCGCAATTTCCACCACAATCTGGGGGACCTGAAGGCGCAGATCGCCGCCAACGAAAAAGGCGTGCAAGAGCTGCACAGGATGATCGAGCATTTCGGGCTCGATGTGGTGTCGGCTTACATGCAGCATGTGCAGGACAATGCGGAGGAAACAGTCCGCCGCGTGATCGACACGCTGAAAGACGGCGCCTTTTCCTATGACATGGATATCGGCGCGACCATCAAGGTCGCGATCTCCGTCGACAAGGCGGCGCGAACCGCCAAGATCGATTTCACCGGCACATCTGACCAGCAGGCCAATAACTTCAACGCGCCGTCCGCCATCTCCATGGCGGCGACGCTCTATGTCTTCCGCACCCTGGTCGATGACGATATCCCGCTAAACGCCGGCTGCCTCAAGCCGCTGGAAATAGTCATCCCCGAAGGCTGCATGTTGAACCCCATCTACCCTGCGGCCGTTGTCGCCGGCAATGTAGAAACCTCGCAGGCCATCACCGATGCGCTGTTCGGCGCGCTCGGCATCATGGGGGCCGCCCAGGGCACCATGAACAATTTCACCTTCGGCAACGACACTTGCCAGTATTATGAGACCATCTGCGGCGGCGGCGGCGGCGGACCGGACTATGACGGCGCCGATGGCGTCCACACCAACATGACCAATACGCGCCTGACCGATCCCGAAATTCTCGAATGGCGCTTCCCGGTCCTTCTGGAAAGCTTCTCGATCCGCCGCGGCTCAGGCGGCCGCGGCGCCCATCGCGGCGGCGACGGCGTCATCAGGAAGGTCAAGTTCCGCGAAGCCATGACCGCCTCGATCCTGTCCGGCCATCGCGAGATCCCGCCCTATGGCATGGCCGGCGGAGAGCCCGGCAAGATCGGCCGCAACTACGTGATCCGCACCGACGGCACGACCGAAAAGCTGGCCGGCATCGATTCAACCGAAGTGGTCGCCGGCGATATGATGGTGATAGAGACCCCCGGCGGCGGCGGCTACGGTAAACCTCAGGCGGGGCGGCAGGCGGCGGAGTAGATCCTTTTTTCTTCTTACTCTTTCACCTGCACGGTCTCGTATTCGGCCGGCAGGGTGATTTCCATCACTTCATAATCCTCGGAATAATACAGCACATTGTGCTTGATGCCGGGCGGCTGGACCCATGAGTCGCCGGCTTCGAAATTCTGTTCGCCCTGGCCTTCGAACCACACGGTGGAGCGGCCCTTGAGGCAAAACACCATCTGAAAATCGAGATCGTGGTAATGCATGCCGCTGCCGCCTTCGGGGCAGGGCTTGGTGGTGCGGATGATCTGCGCATGGACCTTGCCGCCGGTCGCCTCGGCAAGACCCAGGTCACGGTATTCACGATAGACCCTGAGCCCGCCGCTGATGAACGGGTTGTCCTTGATCCGATTAACGACAAAGGGGGAATCGATTTTGCTGCTGCTCATTTTCTTTTCCTCGGGAATTTCATTCATACGGCCATAGTGCCAGACGCGTTCCAATGGGCAAGGCTTCGCCATGACGCCAAGCCAATCAGCTGCTAAAGTCACCATTATAGGAACCCTGTCGTTTGAGTAACATATGGAATCGTTTGAATTTGTCGGCCTGCCGAGCCGGGCGATCTTCGGCGCGGGAAAAATCGCGGTACTCAAGGCCGAAGTCGAAGCCCTGGGGGCGGGCCGGGCGCTCTTTTGCTGTTCGCCCGGGCGCACGACAACGGTGGAGACACTCGCGGCCG
>JAQBTY010000287.1 GCA_027624735.1 Pseudomonadota bacterium
CCCAAGCGCGCGGAAACGGTTATCGCCGGAATCGCCAAGGGTTGCCGCGAGGCGGGCTGTGCCCTGATCGGCGGCGAGACCGCGGAAATGCCCGGCATGTACGCCAATGAAGAATATGATCTGGCCGGGTTTTCGGTTGGTGCGGTTGAGCGGGATGCCGTGCTGGATGGGCGCGAAATTCAGGCGGGCGACGTGGTCCTTGGCCTGGCATCGACGGGCCTGCATTCCAATGGTTTCTCGCTGGTCAGAAAAATTGTCGATGATTTGGGCCTTGATTACGGCGCGCCCGCCCCCTTCGGCAGCGAACGACTAGGTATGGCCCTGCTGACACCGACAAGAATTTATGTCCGGTCCTGCCTTGCCGCCCACAAGGCGGGCTTGATCAAGGGCCTGGCCCATATTACCGGGGGCGGCCTGCTGGATAATATTCCCAGAATCCTGCCGGACGGTCTGGGCGTTCATCTGGATGCGGGCAAATGGCCTTTGCCGCCGGTATTCCGGTGGCTGGGTGAGGCTGGCGCCCTGGATGTCCAGGACATGGCCCGCACCTTCAATTGCGGCATCGGCATGGTTGTTATTACCGCGCCCGCGCAGGCCGACGACGCTTTGCAGGTATTGTCAAACGCCGGGGAAACCGCCTTCCGCATCGGATCGGTGACGTCCCTGGACAACCCGAAGGCGGCGCGTGTTATCGTTGAGGGGGCCGCGACGGCATGGCGCGGCTGAAGATTGCTGTCCTGATTTCCGGTCGCGGCAGCAATATGCAGGCGCTCATCGAGGCTTGTTCAACCGAAGATGCGCCGGCGGAAATCGCGTTGGTCCTGTCGAATGTGCCGGATGCCGCCGGGTTGAAATTTGCCGAACAAAACGGCATTCCCACTGTCACCATCGACCATCGGAAATTTTCCGAGAGGGACTCTTTCGAACAAAAAATCAGTTCGTGTCTGGTGGACGCCAAGATCGAACTGGTTTGTCTCGCCGGATTCATGCGGCTTTTGACAGCCGGCTTCGTCGATACATGGCGCGACCGGCTGATCAACATTCACCCGTCCCTTCTCCCTGCTTTCAAGGGGCTGGACACCCATGCCCGTGTCATTGCCGAGGGCGCCCGGTTCAGCGGATGCACCGTCCACTTTGTGCGCTCCGAAATGGACAGTGGTCCTATCATCATCCAGGCCGCTGTCCCAGTCGCCTTGGACGACGATGCGGACAGCCTCGCCAGACGCGTCCTCGAGGCGGAACACCGCATTTACCCGCAAGCCCTTCGCCTGATCGCCGAAGGCCGGGTCACCGTGGATAACGATCTTGTCAGGATCGAGGGCGCGCGGACTCCGGCCTCAAGCGTCATTAATCCGGATATAGGGCTTGAAGGACAGAACCCAGCCCCAACAACCTTTACGGCGATGGAGACCAGAAATCATGGCGACTGACAATGACGCCGTCACCCGGCAATCACAGGCTGTCTATAAATCGTTTTGCCGATTTTTTACGTTGTCTACGGTTGCCGTGCTTGCCCTGCTCGGCCTCATGGCCATTTTTCTTCTGTAGGACGCGCTATTTAGAACTTCCCCAGCCCGCTTACAGGGGCGGGCTGGTTCCATCTGAACGGAAATGGTTTAGCCGACGATATCGCACTGGCTGAAGAAAAAGCCGATTTCGATCGCGGCATTTTCGGCGGAATCCGACCCGTGTACCGAATTGGCTTCAATCGATTCGCCGAATGCCTTCCTGATCGTTCCCTCATCGGCATTCGCGGGGTTGGTCGCCCCCATCACTTCCCGATTTTTGGCGACAGCGCCCTCGCCTTCCAGGACCTGAACAACCACCGGCCCGGAACACATGAACTCACACAAATCGTTGAAAAATGCGCGCTCGGAATGCACGGCATAGAAACCTTTCGCCTGTTCAGGCGTTAGTTTGAGACGTCGCTGAGCGACGATCCGCAACCCTGCTTCCTCAAAATGGGCATTGATCTGGCCCGTCAAATTACGTCGCGTCGCGTCCGGTTTGATAATCGACAATGTACGTTCGATCGCCATGGGGCCACTTCTCTCTTTGTTTGGGTAAAGGCGCGGCCTTATAGACGCTCTGCGTCATCGGAGCAACCTTGTCTTTGTATAAGGAAAATCCACGCCTCATTGGCGAGGGTCAACTATCTGCTTTTTTCTCCCAACCGCCTGTGCTCGTTTGCTGCCAGTAGGTCAGTTTATGCCCCGCATCGCTGTAGCCGCGCCACCTGGTTTGGGCAGCGGCGACCGCTTCCTGGTCCCTTCCGTCAAACATTTCAAGGCATCGCTCGAACTCATCCACGTCGTCTGCCGTGACATTGTCGGTCAGGACCAGTATTTGCGCATCGTTGGGACGGTCCGTCTGCTCGGTCAACCAGATCGGCTGTTCAGCGGCCTCTCCCTCGCGCGCCGAGCCATGCGGCAGGAATGAAGCGGGATCATAGGTCCAAAGCGCCGCGTTCAAAAAATCAATGCGTTCAGTGGACCCCGCCCGGACGACAGCCCGCTTCCCCGCCCCGATAACCTTTTCAAGAAGTTTGGGGAGGGCGCGTTCCAGGGGCGTTCGGGTGAGATGATAGAAATCGATATCGGTCATCCTTGAAGCTCAGGATCCGGTCTCATTTCTGTTCGTAATAATCGGCGACCAGGCGATCGAGCAACCGCACACCAAAAGCCGTGCCCCCTTTTGGAACCGTAGGCGCATCCGTATTCGACCAGGCCACCCCGGCAATATCGATATGGGCCCAGGCGACTTCGTCCTTTACGAAACGCTGCAGGATCTGAGCCGCGGTGATGCTCCCGGCATCGCGGCCACCGACGTTCTTCATATCCGCGATATTCGATCGAACCTGTTTGTCATAGGCATCACCAAGCGGCAACCGCCAGACCGCTTCGCCGGTTGCCTTGCCGACCGCGGAAAGCTGTTCGGCTAATTTATCGTTGTTGGCAAAAACGCCGGCATGATGGTGACCAAGCGAAATAATGATCGCGCCTGTAAGCGTCGCCAGATCGATCATTGTATGGGGCTTGTGGATTTTCTGGCACCACCAGAGAGCATCGGCCAGCACCAGGCGGCCTTCTGCGTCGGTGTTGATGACTTCGATGGTTTGTCCCGACATGGTCGTCACCACATCGCCCGGCCTTTGGGCATTGCTGGAGGGCATATTCTCAACCAGCCCAATTACACCGACGGCATTGACCTTGGCCTTGCGGGCAGCGAGCGCGTGCATGAGCCCGGTTACGACGCCGGCGCCCGCCATGTCCCACTTCATATCCTCCATGCCGCCAGCCGATTTGATCGAGATTCCGCCGGTGTCGAAGGTCACGCCCTTACCGACGAAGGCGATCGGCGCCTTGTCCTTGGCGCGTGGCGCGCCATCCCACCGCATCGCCACCATACGCGGCGCCTGCGCGCTGCCTTGCGCCACGCCGAGCAGCGCCCCCATGCCAAGTTTAGCCATCTGCTTCTCATCGAGAATTTGCACTTTCACGCCGAGCTTGGTGAGCGCGCGAGTCCGCGCGGCGAAACTGATGGGGTAAAGAATGTTGGCCGGTTCCGATACAAGATCGCGGGTAAAGAAGACGCCTTCCGCCACTTTGCTCATGGGCCCAAACGCCTTGCGGGCCTTGGCGGCGTCGCTCGTCATAATATTGATGGTACTGAGCGCAGACTTGTCTTCGGGCTTCTGCTTGGTCCGATACTTGTCAAACCGATAGCTTCCGAGAAGAGCCCCGTAGGCCACATTTGCCGCGAAAGCGGCGGACGAGATTTCAGCCCCCTTGATCGCATCCACGACCACCAACCCGGTCGATTCCACCGACCTGCTTAATTCACGCACCACCGTGCCGCCGGCGTTTTGCGCCGCGAGATCATCGATGGCGGCAATTTTGCCCAACCCGACCACGAGGATTTGGCTTGCCTCGACGCCCTGCGGCGCCAGTAATTTCAGTGTTTGCCCCTTTTCGCCCTTGAATTTGCTGGCGGAGATCGCGCGCTTGATCGCGCCACCGATCTGGCGGTCGAGTTTTTCCGCCGATGGAAGCAAGGTTGAGTTTTCGGTCGCAAAGACAGCCAGGGCGCCAGGCTTGCTCAGGTCAGGACTCGAAAATATCAGTCGCATAGGTCGATCTCCAATTACTATTTCGGTCACACAGTCGGCGTGGACGGATTGCGCGCACTATCTCACAGAATTCCGGCTCACAGAATTCCGGTCAACCTATCAGATTTCAGGCGAGTCGGTACAAGAGGTCTTCGCCCTCAATGCAGTTCCCTCCAACAACGGAAAAATCCTCGATACAGGACCTAATTTACGCGGCCCCAATTACCCGGCGGATACGCGGTTCGTCTCCGATCCACCAATGCGAAGCGACCCTAAAATTGCGCACAGCGAAATCAGCGCGAAAATCAGCCAACTCTGCCATAGGCCGAAGCCGATGTTGTAAACAATGAAGACTGCCGTAAACAGGCCGGCGATAAGCGGTCGGCCGTCGCCGGAAGCATAACGACGCTGCAAACGAAAAATCAGTGAACCCAGCAATCCGATAAAGATTACAACGCCGATCGCGCCTAACTCGAGCCATACCTGCAGCGATGCATTGTGCGGATGAAGGGGTAGTAGTCCCACGATTCTCTGAGTGGTAGACGGCCCGCCTTGGTACTTGCAGTCATGAATCTCAATCGTCTCGTTACCACCTGGTATCGACCGTGACGCGTCCATACCCCAGCCCAGGAGAGGCTTTTCAAAAATTTTTCGGCTGCTGAACTCATATATCTTGAGCCGATGCGCCGCGGGTGGCTTGATGTTGTATAGGGTGCAAATCCGGCTGTCGCTAAGCGCGTTCGCGAAGAATAACGGCGTCAGAATTCCGGCGGCAAGGGCAACGAGGATTACCGGCCAGAACAGAACACCACGCCACCGTACGACCACATACACAAGAGTCCCGAGGGCAGCCGCAACCTTAGCCGCCTCGTTTTGAAGAACGAATACCGTCACGATACTGATCGCCGCGAATACAAACGCCTGCCGCGCTCCCGACAGCCGAAAAAGCCCGACAGTTAACGGCAGGACAGCACCCGCGGATACGGCGGCGCCGCGGCTATAAGAATTTGCTGTAAAGGGGGTCTGCGTGAACAGGCCCGACAGAGCGCCGGCTGTCCCTAAATCCGCCCAAACAAACAAATCAACGACGACGAACCCCGCGGCAGCCCAAACCAGGATCGATCGCCTTTCTGTATCAGACAGACGGTCGACGATAACCACGACGGCCATCGCCGCCATGAAATACCCAAGAAGTTTAGCCCCCGTGATAGCCGCATTCCCCGGAACCAGCGCCCACGCCGCAGACAGAATGGCGTAAAATGGAAGGATCAGGAAAACGGCATTCCGGCCAAAAATCCGCCTTAAATCTTGCGGTGCAATCGACGCAAGGGTTCTAAAGCTGACCAATAAAAGCAATAAAACAGGTATCCACATTCCCTTAGGCGCATAGAACGCCAGCGGGCCAAGGGAGCCGCAAATCAAGGCAAAACTTGCCTTATCTAGCTGTGTCCGCATTTGAACCGGATTGCCGGCTGGCTCTATTGTCGAAAACATACGTCGCCTTAATCTTTTTTCCCTGCTATACCCCGACTCATTGAGAAAGCGAAATTAACGCTTGCTGGGCCCATTGAAAAGGATTCTTGTTG
>JAQBTY010000288.1 GCA_027624735.1 Pseudomonadota bacterium
CGGAAAATCATCCAATTTCACTGCCCCGCTTGAAATCCTGCCCCAAATCAGGCCTTATGCAGAGGTCTCTCCTCATTAAAAACCGCGCACACAGGTATTCTTGCGTCCCCGAAGCGATGCGCCAGTGCTGGCGGCGTTCAGCCTATACCCATTTGTCAGTCGTTCGCTAGCCGGACAATCGTATCCGCAAGGACCCTGGCGCCGGCTGCCAAATCACCGGGGGTCGCGCTTTCCGCCTCATTGTGGCTGACGCCGCCAAGACACGGGACAAAAATCATGCCCGCCGAACAAATGGTGGCCAGATGCATGGCATCGTGACCGGCCCCTGACGGCATGTCCATGTGCCCCAATCCCAACGCCTGAGCGCTTTGGCGGATGGCATCCATCACGCCTGCCTCGAAGATCGTTGGATCGACCGACAGATTGTCCGTCACTGTCACCGAACAGGGATTGGCTTTCTCCGTCGCCACAACGCGGATTCGGTCGACGAGCGACGTCAGGACGGCGCGGTCGGGATGACGCAGATCGATGGTAAAATGTACCCGCCCTGGCACGGTGTTGGGCGATCCCGGCTGCACCTCGCAGCGCCCAACGGTGAAGCGGGTGATATCGTCCGCATCCGACGTCATCTGTTCCAGCGCGCTGATGATGGCGACCGCCGATGACAGCGCATCTTTGCGCGATCGCCGCGGCGTGGTGCCGGCATGGGCCTCTTCGCCGATAATCACCACATCCAGGTGATGTATGCCCTGGATGCTGGAGACCACGCCGATCTGCAATCCCTTTTCTTCTAGCACGGGCCCCTGTTCGATGTGGGCCTCGATATAAAATTGCGGCGTCACACTGCCTTGCGCGCGCATTGGCACATCGGTTTCCGCCAGCGTTCTGGCCAGCTCGTCCCTTAGCACAGCGCCGGCGGCGTCGGTGTTATCCAGCACCGAGGCAAGGTCACTAACCCCGGCAAAAATACTCGAGCCAAAAGCGCCGGGCGAATAGCGGCTACCTTCTTCGTTAGTCCAGGCGACCACCACTACCGGGCGTCTGGTTTGAATGCCGGCATCATTCAGCGCGTCCAACGCCTCGAGACCGGCAAGCACGCCATAGGCGCCGTCGAACCGGCCGCCGGTTGGCTGACTATCGAGGTGAGATCCGGTCATCACCGGCGCCAGCGTCGGCTCGGTCCCGTCTCGCCGGACAAACAGATTACCGATGTCGTCCTGGAAGGTCGTAAAGCCGCGTTCGGCTGCCCACTGCACAACATGTTTCTTTGCTGCGGTATCTTCGGCCGACAGGGCCTGCCGGTTGACCCCGCCTTTTGCCGTTGCGCCATAGGTCGCTACATCCATCAGCAATTGCCACAGCCGTTCTTCGGACACACTGGCGGATGCCGTTGGTGAAGGTGTGTTCATGTTATGTCATCTCAAAAAATGGTGTTTGGATATCCGTTCTTCGGAAGCTGCCGTCAAGGCTATCGCGGAAACCATTTTGAGACCCTACTCAAGTGGCCGGGCGAAAAATTTGGGCGGCGCGGGGTCAAACACGCCGCCCAGGCATCAGACAAACCGGTATTACCGAACGACGATCAGCTTTCGGGCGTGGGCGACCACTTCGGGTGATGCCTCGTTGATCGCCTTTGTTACCATATTCTGGATCTCGCTGCCCTTTGCTTTGATCAGGCGCAGACTTTTCTTTTTCAGCTCGGCTTCAAAGGCACCGTCCTGATTCATCCCGTCATAGGCTGTGCGCAACATGGCGATCGTGCTCTTGGGCGTATTCGGCGGCACGACGAGCCCGCGACCCAACAAGCCGGCGACGCTGATGAAGTCAACCGCTGCCTTATCCAGGGGATCGCTCACCAGGTCAGACAAGAGCGGCACGGATTTGGGCATGTCCGGATCGAGAAACACGCCGAGCTGAACAATCGCGCGGGCGAACGGTTTGTCGCCGGTGAACCAGTGCGGCACCCTGGACGCATAGGTGAGCCAGTTGTTGCAGTTTCCCTCGACTTCGCCCTGCTCTACCGCGAAGGTCGTCGCGGCCGATCCTTTGTACCCGGTGACAATCTTGAGGTCGAACTTGAGCAGGGACCGGAACAGGCTCATCGCCACGTGATCGAAGCTGGCGGTTCCGCCCGACGAGGCGATGTTTTTGCGGCCTTTTAAATCCTGCCAGGTTTTGACGCCGGTGTCGGAGCGCATGATCAGCACCATATTGGTCTGGTTGCTGGAGCCGAGCCAGGTGAAGTTGCGGGCGTCGTATCTCGTCTTAGCAGGCCGCAGCAGCTGGTTTACGACGGTGTTATCCAGCGGGATCAGAAGCGTTTCCCCATTCTTCGGGGCGGCATTGTAATACCAGTTCATCGCCTTGGCGCCGCCGGCGCCCGGCATGTGCTGCAGGATGACGGTCGGCTTGCCCTTGATGTGCTTGCCCAGATGTCTGGAAAAGGAATGCGCATATTTGTCATAGGTGCCGCCCGGGCCGTAGGGCACGACAATCTTCAAAATCTTGCCGTTCCAATCCTCGGCCGAGACGGCCGGCTGTGGAACCAGCAGGGCAGCGGCGGCAAGCGCCGCACCAAGCGGCGCTAATCGTTTCAGTATCATTCAAACCTCCCTTTGGTTGACCTGTCGGATTGTCCAGTCGATTGATTTTATTGGCCCATCTTTTAGAATATGGGCATGAACAAAACGTGCCTCGTTATGGTTGGCGGCGCAAGCCGGGGCCACAAATTTTTTCGGAAAAAGAAGACGGCGCGGTGTTTCCCCGCGCCGCCCTGTTGCAGTCGGAAGCCGATAACCGGCCGACGGCTATTTATTGAAAATCAGCTTTCGGGCACGAGCAACCACCTGCGGCGACGCTTCATTGATCGCCCGATTTACGATCTTCTGGATATCGGCGCCTTTTGCCGTGATCAGCCGCAGACGTTTTTTCTGCAACTCGGCCTTGAAATCCGCGTCGCTGTTCATCCCGTCATAGGCCGCGCGCAGCATGGCGATGGTGCTCTTGGATGTCTTCGGCGGCACCACGAGACCGCGGCCGAGAAGGCCGGCGACGCTGACGAATTCGATCGCCGCCTTGTCCAGGGGATCGCTTACCAGATCAGACAAAAGCGGCACGGATTTAGGGACATCCGGATCGAGAAACACACCGAGTTGAACAATCGCGCGGGCGAACGGCTTGTCGCCGGTGAACCAGTGCGGCACCTTGGACGAATACAGGAGCCAATTGTTGCAATTGGCCTCCACTTCGCCCTGTTCCACGGCAAAAGTTGTTGCACTGGAGCCCTTGTAACCGGCCACGATCTTGAGGTTGAACTTCAGAAGCGATTTGTACATGTTCAAGGCTACATTGTCGAAGCCCGCCGTGCCGGCCACCGCGGCGATCGTGTTGCGGTTCCTCAGATCCTTCCATGTCTTCACACCGGTATCGGTGCGGATGATCATCACCTGATTGGTCTGGTTGCTGGAACCAAGCCAGGTAAAGCCACGGGCGTCGTATTTGATTTTTTTGGGTTGCAGCAGCTGGTTTACGACACTGTTGTCCAGCGGGGTCAATAGGGTTTCCCCGTTCTTCGGGGCGACGTTGTAATGCCAGTTCATCGCCTTGGCGCCGCCGGCGCCCGGCATGTGCTGCAGGATGACGGTCGGCTTGCCCGGGATGTGCTTGCCCAGATGTCTGGAAAAGGAATGCGCATATTTGTCATAGGTGCCGCCCGGGCCGTACGGCACGATAATCTTCAAAATCTTGCCGTTCCAATCCTCCGCGGCGATAGCAGCCGGTGAAACCAGCAACGATGCGGCAGCTAGCGCCACGCCAAGCGGGCCGATGTACCTCAAATTCATGCAAACCTCCCTATGGTCAATTTATAAAATTGCTTTTCCCGATTCAGCCTTAGTCAAAAGGCAGCCATGCAAAACCTGCCTCATTGCCGCGCTGAAGGCAACCCCCGGTGAAACAGGACAATATCAACGTTCCTTGGTATTACCCCATCACCGTGCCGCCATCCACATTGAGCTGCTGACCGGTCACGAAGTCGCTGGCGTCGCTGGCGAAGAAAACACAGGCGCCGGTCAGATCCGCCGGCTCCTGCACGCGATCTATGAAGTGCCGCTTGCTGCGCTCCTCGAGATATTCGCGTGTGGTTCCGCCGGTGTCGGTAATGCCGGGATGAACCATGTTGACGCAAATATTATGGGGGCCGAGATCGCGCGCCATGCAGCGCACCAGGCCAATCAGGGCCGCCTTCGAGCTCACGTAGTGGGTCAGCGTCGCCTGCGCGGTCCAGATTGTGGCCGACCCGATACAGATGATCTTGCCTTTGTTCTGTTTCTGCATGACCGGCGTGACCGCCGCGCTGCACAGGAACGGTCCGCGCGTGTTGACGGCAAAGACCTTATCCCACTCGTCCGGCGGAATGGTCCAGAATTCCCGGCGCTCCAACGCCTTCCACAGGGCGGCATTGTTGACCAGCGCGTCGATCCGGCCGAATGCCTCGCACGTCCTGGCGACCATGTCGGCGACGCTGTCCTTGTCCGATACATCGGTCTTGAGGGGTAGTGCCACCGGCTGGTTCGACTGCCCGTGTTCGCTGTTGAGCTCTTCGCAAAATGCCGCCGCCTCGTCATAGAGAAGATCGGCGACAACCACCCGTGCGCCCTCCGCGACGTAAGCACTGGCGACCGCGCGGCCGATCCCCTGCGCGGCGCCGGTGACAATGGCGACCTTGTCCTGAAGCTGGCCCATTTGTTCCGATCCTCCCGCTGGCGATCATGCTGCCGCCGTTACCGTAAGTGTACAGGTTTTGGGCCCGTGCGCAGCCACAAAGGCGGTTATTTATATCCTCGCAGAATATTGTATTGGCTGATCTGCGTGTCGGTGAGGATTTTCGGCGTCTTCAGGTGCATCGACAGATGGATGTACCGCAAATCTTCCCGGGCTTGCGCAATCATTGTGAGCAGGGCGCGGAGCCTTTGGTCGGTGATGTGGCGCGTTTTGAACCCGTGATCGAGCTGCATTTCGAGCGCGATCAGCTGTTCGCCTTTGGCGACCGCCCGCCGCTGCATGTCCTGGAAGATGGCTTTTATCGTCGTGGTCTGATCCGGTGTCAGGGCGATCTTGTCCTTGAGCTCAAGCACATGGGCCGGGCCCGGCATGCCGTTCAGTTCCGCCGCCTTGGCGAGACCCCAGCCACCGCCGCGGCGGAGTTCCTCCACATCTTCGTGGGACAGGCTCTTGATGGCACGGTGCTGCTGCCCGCCATAGGCCGAGTGATGCGCTGAGTGATTCTGCGGCGCAGCGTGGGCCGAAAAATGAACGGTCAGCGCCAACAAGGCGATCGCCGTGACGAGATGTGGTCGCATTTCTGTTTCCTTTGCATAACAATCCGTTGAGCAAATATTTTTGCGGTTATGTCGGTGATTACAAGGGGGGACATTGTGCTTGAACTTTACCATGCCGGTCTCACGGCGTGCTCCAAGAAAGTACGGTTGTGTCTTCGGGAAAAGGGGCAGGCTTTTGTCGGCCACGCCGAGTTCGCGCTTGTGGCGGGCCCCTCATCTTGCTGGAGAAGAATCCCCTGCCCCTGCTGCCTGACTTACCCAGCGTGAGTTTGAATGCGCGCCGCTAAGAGTCCGTCCGGAGACTTTATGAAGGATTACAGAGTTTTCGGAGCATGAGGCGGATGGAAGCGAG
>JAQBTY010000289.1 GCA_027624735.1 Pseudomonadota bacterium
AACAAAAAGCGGGCCATCGCCGAGCTTCAGGAAGCAGCCGGTCGGGCGGATGGCCCGGCCCGGATCGAGCTGCGTCATCAGGCGCTTGCCGAAAAGCAGCAGCTTGTACGGCTGCTCGGCGAGCGGGCGGAATTCGAACGGCGCGAATGGGAAACCCGCATTCGCCTGTATCAGGGCCTTTTGCGCTCGATCGAGCAGACGGAAAAAGGGCTGGGCCCCGACGCGCGCGCCCTGCTCGACAAGCAGCAAGCGGCGCAGCAGCGCATGGCGTCGGTCTCGACCCAGGTCGATACCGCGCTGCTCGGGACCGGCGGCGAACAGAGCCGCTATTCCGCCAAATATAACGCCATCCAGACGGCCAAGCAGAATCTGATCGCCCGGATCAACACCCATCCGATGAACCAGCAGCCGGAAATCGATGGCAAGGCGGTCGACCGCAAGACCTATCTGCGCCGGCTGTCGGAGGATGGCGAATCGATGCTGGCGCTTCTGAAAGAAGAGGAAACCGTCCTTGCCTTTATGGGCAAGCTGGTGGCGCTCGATGCGATGGCGCTGTCGGAGGAAGTGGCGGAAACCCGCAATCCCGACGACGTGTCCCGCGACCCGGAACGCAATTCGGTTTCAGCGAGCGCGGATGTCTTTCTTAAATAATCACAATCGTTTTTCTAACCCTGAACGGAGCACAAGGATATGAACAGGATAAAAACAGGATGCGCCATACTGGTCGCTCTGGCGGCAACCGTTGGCGCGACAGAGACCAGCGCCGGCCCGCTCGAGAATCTTGAACGGGAGCGGGCCAATGTCATCCGCACTATTGTCGATGCAACGATGTCACCGGCGGAACGGCACGAAAAGCTGCTGGCCGCCCAGCGGCGGCTGGTGGATCTCGAACGGATCGCAATCCGCGATCCAAAGGTCGCGCAGCAGAACACGCCGGTCGCGCGGCTGGCTCTCGGCAATTACGACCTGACCTTTCTGGTCCATGCCGGGGTCGAGAACCGTCTGACCATCACCGATCAGTGGCTCGATCAGCTGGGTCTGACCAGCGCGGCCCTGATGAACGCCCGGCTCGGAAGGCGCTGACCGTGAGTACCCTCGCTTTTGGCCTGTCGCAGGCCTCGCGTGTCGCCGCCTGGATGATCGGGGCGGGGGTCGTGGGGCTTGCGCTGACGTCCTTCACCGCATCGGTCGAGCCGTCCGCGGTTCTCGACTGGATGTGGAAGACGCTTGGCGGGGCCTTCCTGGCCCTCCTCTGCGGCCTCGTGGCCGTCGCCCTGCTCAGCTGGGCGACGATCCTGCGGGGCACGGCGCGGACGGAGCTTTGGCTTGAAGCCGGGCTCCATGCCGCCGGTGGCGTCTCGACCGTTGCCCTGACCTTTACCCTGCTGGGCATCAGCCTCGGCATCGGCAGTCTTGCCGGACAGGCGCTGACGCCGGAAACGGTTCAGTCGGTCATCGGCGAACTCACCGCCAGGTTCAGTCTGGCGTTCTTTACAACCGTGATCGGCCTGCCGGTCGCCGCGGCGTTGCGGGCCCTGCTGCTGGTCACCCATGCGGCCAGGGCGGCGCCCGTTCCAACGGAAATCAAACAGATCGAGGTGCTGTCATGAAATTCCTTCTTTTCAATGTGATCGTCATGGGCTCGCTCGGCTATCTCTATCTCGCCGAAACCGGAAAGGATCCGTCCGAGGCCCTGCAGAATGTGCAACGGGTCGCGACCCGTATCGTGGCGAAACATGTCAGCCCCGCCATCGCGCCGGTGCCGGCTGAACCTGCCCAACCGGCGATGGCGCCGGCATCGGCTTCGAAAGCGCCGCAGGAGCCGTCTCCGCCGCCCGCTTTGCAGCAGGTTGAGAAGCTCAACGGCGCCTCGCGCCCGGCTGTCGACGAAAAGGAGTCTGTCGCCGGGACGCCGTCTCCTGCACCGGCTATTCCCGCTGCCGTCGCGGAGAAGGCGCCAACGAAGCCCGCTCTACAAAAAAGCGCCGCGCCGGAACACGATCGCGCGGCATCTGTTCTCGCTTCCACGTCTCCCGTAAAGCTGGCCGACGATGTTCCGCTCATGAAACCGGTGGAAAGGCAGCGCCAGCTCGACAGCCTGATCGGCGACATGGAACGTTTTTTCGTCGACCGGCTGGCGAAATAGGAGGGCTCGCCATGCGCAGGCCAGATACCGCAGCGCTCGGATTGCTTATGCTGCTGGCGGCGTTCATCGGTCTCGACAGCGTGGGCGCTCCGTCGCGGTCGGAACGTCTGCCTCAAAAGCCGGCAGACGAAACGACGAAACCCGATGCGGCAAAGAAGGCGGCAGGGATGCAACCCATCGTCCTGCCGCTGCCACCTCCGCCCGTTTCGGCGGCACCGGCCCCTCCGCCGAAATCATCGGCGCCCGCGTCGCCCCCTTCAAAGACAATAGCTCCGCTCCAGCCAACAGAGGCGCAATCGCCGGTCCCGCCGGCCCGGATAGTGACAGCACTCAAGCCCGAGCCGCGGGAGCTTCCGCAGGAGACGCCCCCACGGATTGCTCCGCCGCAGACAGAGAAGGCCACGGCCATATCGGCAATGTCCAGGACACCCGCCAAGGAGAATGCGGCTTCAATTTCGCGATCTGAAAAACCGGTGGAGATTGCCGCGAACGGAAACCTCGGCTCGGGACGTGTGATGCTTCGGCTGCTCGAACATGATGCCGGGCCGAAAATCCGTCTCATCTGGCCGGACGATGCGGGGCAGAGCGCGGCGCTCTACCGTCATCTATCCGCCTGTTTCGGAATGGTCAGCGCGGTCATGACGGCGGAGGGCAGGCTGTTTCGCGAAAGCGATACGGCGGGCCAGCCCTGGGCGCTCGATATCGATCGCTTTAGTGGATTTATCCGTGCGGCCGAAGGCGTGTTGCCGTCGGGCGAGCAGCGTGTTGTCCGAAACATCCGGGCGCGGCATCGCGTCGGGGGCGGCGCCATCGTTCGGGTGTTTCCGCGCTGGGTAGATGCGGGGTTGCTGACCGGTATGCAGGCGATCGCGGGGCCGGTGTTTCGCACCGCCAAAAGGGTCGATGCCCGATATGTCGCCGGCACAAACGGCCTGGAGATTATCGGCATGACAATCGATGGCAAGGCTGCTGGGGGGCGCGTACGACTGCGCACGCCCGGATCCTGCGGTTAGGGGAAATCCAAATGCACCCCATAAACAGGCTCTCTTTGCTGCTTTCCGTGATCGCCATGTTGGGCCTTTTCGGTTGCGGCGGCGCGCCGCGCCCGGTCGCGTTCGGAACGCCGGACAGTTTCAGCCTCTCTGGACCGGCGGTGGAAACGGAGACCAGCGACGCGCTTTATCGCCTCGTTCCCCGATGCATCGCGGTTCGAGCAACTGGATTTGGCGGCGCCGATCATGGCATCGCGGATATCCTCGAAAAATCGATTGTTCGTCATGCACGCGACAGATTCGACCGGGTGATCGGCGGCGCTGCGCGGCGGGGTCTGGAACGAAGTCTTGTCGTCGATCTGGCACAGGAAGGCGACAGGCGCGTCTTCTCGCGCAATACCGGTTGCAGCTATTTTCTCGATATCAACCCGTGGACAAGCGAAGACGGATATTTTCTTGTCTGGTCGCGCCGTTCAATCGGCGCGTCTATCAGGCTTAGCGGCGTAGACCCGGAAAAAACCCTGTGGCGCGCACGTCATACAACCCTTCGCCAGGATGGAGGGTTGCCGCTTTCTCCTCTTGGTTTTCTGTTCGATGTCGCGCGGGCTGGCGCCTTTCAGGCCGATCCGGATATTCCCCGGTCGCTGGCCGACGATCTTGCGCGGCGGTTGTTCGTGTCGTTGCCGGACATGCGGAGCATCGCGCAACGTTGACGGGGGGCCAAACATCCGGCAATTCTATGGCGTAATCAAAAGGGCGGGAAAAATGCGGAAATCCGGATATCTGGCAGCGGTAACTCTCGGTCTTGGCGTTGTGTTGACGTCGTTGCCGTCGGCAGGTCAGGACATTCTGGACCGCAACGCGCTGATCGGGCGGCTCGTTCCGATTACCGGCGACGTTCAGCGTTCGGTCGATCTCACGGTTCCCTTTGCCCTTGGCTCCCCGAAGCTGACCCGCGGGGCGGAGCAGCAGCTTAACGAGCTGGGCGAGGCGCTTGCCGGGGGAAAGCTGCGCCGGTTCCGCTTTGGAGTCTATGGACACACCGATGCTTCGGGACGGGCATCTTACAATCTCAAGCTGTCGAAACAGCGTGCAGCGGCGGTCGTGGCCTATCTCGTGGGACAATTCAGCTTCGATAGCGCTCGCATCGAGCATAAAGGTTATGGCGAAGAACGGCTGCTGGAGGGCGTCGAGAGCAATTCGCCCCGACAGCGGCGCGTGGAAATTGTCGTCTTTGCGCCGAAACAACCCGCCAAACCCGTGGAGGGCTTGCAGCCCGACAAGGGCGAAAGTGGCGGCTTCCGTTCCATCAACTGATCCCGAGCTCCGGACATGCGTGAAACTATTGTATTCGAAGGCCTGGCGCGGGCGTTGATTGTCGCGGCGGTCTTTCTTGGAGCCCAGCTGACAGGGTCGAACGCCGTCGCCCGGGACGCGCCCTGTGGCGATGCCGCCAGCTGCCTTGCGCGGCAGCTCATTTCGACCATTCAAACCAATGAAAAGATCGCGCTGCGCCCGTTCCTGCCGAAGGAAACCAGCATTCCAGCAGAAACGGGGAAGCGGCTTTATGACGATATTACGAAGGCGCTGTTCGATGCATCGGGCGGGCGCCATAAAATAATCGGCCGCGGTAAAATGGATCAGATCTGGAAGATCTGGGAGGCGCAGTTTATCGGCGACTTCGCCAAATTTATCGAACAGAGTCGCGCCAGCGTCGAAATTGTCTGCAATGTGGCCCCCCACAGCGTCGGGATTGAGCTTTCCTGTTCAGCGTTTCCTATAGGCAAGGACAAGGCGGTGGCTGCGCTGGCGGTGGCCAGGCAGGCCTTTCCCCTGAAGCCCGAGCGTTTCCAGATGGAGCACGGGCTGGCAGATATCGCGCGCCGGCTTTCCGAATCGGCGCGAGGGGAGGATCGGGTCGGGAGCGTCGTCATTCTCAACAATAAAACCGGCCAGCAATCGGAGCTGACTGCCATGATCGGCGGTCAAGCACGGATTTCTTTCAACAAGCTGCAGGCCGACCGGCGGCTAAAATGTGAGCGCGACAAGCTGGCGAAAGAAGTCCTGCAATCCGCCGATGGCAAGATTTGCGGCGACAGCGAACGGTATGTATTTCGTGGAAAGCTCTGGTGGCTCGACGACAAGACGGTAGAGCTGGAGCTGTCGCTGTCGTCCGGCGCCGGCCACATCGTCGACGAACGGGTCAGGATCGACCGCCAATCCCTGCCGGAGCGTTTTCTCAAACGGGACAATGTGGAGCGCGCCTTCTACAACGCGACAGCAGTGGCTTTTATTTCCCGAAACCTCGATCGCGACAGCGCCGAACGGGCGGCGCGCAATCTTGCCCGTGCTCGTGTGGTTTCGCAGGCGCTTGGAGTACGCGCTCCGTCAGTGAAGGAAATCCGCACGGAAGCGGATGGCGTCTTTACGCTGGGCGACAGCCTCAATCACGGCATCCCGGTCGAGGAACGGTTCGCCGCCCCGCGCATTGACGGGAACCGGCTGGAGGGCGACCTGCAGGCTC
>JAQBTY010000290.1 GCA_027624735.1 Pseudomonadota bacterium
GCTCAGGAGAATCGCAAGGCACCAATTATAAACAAAAACTTATTGCGCAGACTCTCAGACCCGCCCCTACAACTGGCGTTCTAGTGTAGGGGCCGGTCTGAGACCGGCCCGCCAACCTCTCACACAAACACCGGCTTTTCCTTGACGTAGTGTTCGCGCATGGGTTCGCGAAACGGGTCCATTTTTTCCCGGTTGAGATTGACCGGCGGTTTCTGGTCCGCGGGGATCAGCGGCTTGTAGACCACATCGCCTATCTCGGCGGCGAAGGTTTTCTTGGCGCGCGCGATCAGGGCGGGATTGCTCAGCAGATCGACCACTGTTCCGGCCAGTGTCTTGGCGCCGGCCACCGAGCCCTTATGGGCGATGGTGGTCGCCAGCGCCGCGCCGCCGGCCCAGTGGTGGAACGGCACGTTGGGCACGTTGGACGGAAAACCGACACGGCCCATGGGGACTTTCCACGACACGTCGCCGCAATCGTTTGACGGCGCGCGCTGGGCAGTGGGACCGAGCAGCGGACGGACTTCCGTGGCCAGCCCCTCCACCTTTACCTCCGCCGCCTCCTGCAGCTTGCGGGCAAAGGCCTGTTCGTCATCGGTCCAGTCCGGAACACCAACCAGCTCGATATTGCTCTGGATCGCCTCCGCGAGGCCTTGGTTGGTGCGGACCGGCCAGACCGCGCTCATGACATCGATTTCGACCTCGGTATTGGTCATCATCGCCGCACCCTGGGCGATTTTCTTGCCCTGTTCGAAGACGGCCCGGGCGCCGTCCGCCATGGGGGCGCGGAAGGTCCACCAGACCGTGGCGTTGGCCGGAATGACGTTGGGCTGATCGCCGCCATCCTTGATCACGCGATGGGCCCGCATGTCGGGCTCCATGTGCTCGCGGAATTGCGCCATGCCCATATCCATCAGCACCACCGCGTCGAGCGCGTCGCGGGCCCGCCACGGCGCGGTGGACGCATGCGCGCTTTCACCGCGGAAGGTAAAATAGGCAGACACCGCCGCGGCATGGGTCAGGCCATAGACCGTGTGCATATCGCCGCCGATATGATCGTGCAGCGCCACGTCCACATCGTCGAACCAGCCATCGCGCACATAGTAGGGCCGGCTGATCAGCTGTTCTTCGCCCGGCGCGCCGAACACTTTGAGGGTGCCCTTGAGGCCGAATTCCTGCATGGCCCGCTTGGCGGCGATGGCGCCCGCCACCATGACGGCGGCGTTGCAATTATGCCCTTCGCAATGGCCCGGACCGTAGGCGGTGATGTTCTTCTGTTCGGTGGCGCCCGATGCCTGGCTGTTATTGGGGTTGGCGTCATATTCGGTATGAAGGGCGATCACCGGGCCGCCGGAGCCGAAGGTGGCGCAGAAACCGGTGGGAAAGCCTGAAATGCCGCGCTCGACGGCGAACCCCGCCTCTTCCAGCAGATCGGTCATCAGCCTGGCGCTTTCGACCTCCTGCATACCCAGTTCGCCAAAATAGAAGATGCTGTCGCCGATCGTCGCGACGGCCTTCTCATTGCGGTCGATGAAATCGAACACGAAGGATTTTTCCGGCGCGAGGTTGGTATCGGACATGGTGGGACTCCCTGACAGAACGAATTTTTATCGTCTTCAGGGCATTAAGCCGCTTGTCAGCCTTTGCTGCAAGCGCCGCCGCCAAGAACGCAGAATTTTGCGCAGTGGGGATGGTTGAGTGCGATGGGATCGCGCGCCTGGGCCAGGGTTTCGCCCAGCTCGAATTCCGGTTCATAGGGCAGCAGCGTGCAGGCCACCACCGCGGGCTTGTCGGCGCCTTTGCGTTTGACCACCATGCGCGATGAGGCGCACATGACATCGCCCGGTGCGACGCCGAGGATGGACCAGCATTGCTCGGTGATCTCCGGCACGTCTTCGCGCGCATCCATTTCCGGGAACAAAACCATCCGGGCCGGATCGGCCGGATCGATGGGGATATCATGGACGGCGAACAGGGAAGCAAAACCCTGCCGCATGGCTTCATCGCTTTCGCCCCACTGGGTGCGGCCGGCGACATCGATGCGAAAGCCGTTCCGCGCCAGCCAGACCAGGCCGTCAATGGTGTTGTCCCAGCTATTGGCGCCGCGCTCGGCTTCGTGCAATTGCCGTGTGTAATGATCGACTGACACCCGGAGCGTCAGCGCCTCGCCAAACCGTTCCCGCAGATCGAGCAACGCCGCCTCATGACGCCGCATGGGCCGCATGGCATTAGTCAGCACCAGCGCGCGATGGCCGCGTGACAGCGCGTCGTCCAGCATCACGATAATGTCGGGATTCATGAAGGGTTCGCCGCCGGTAAAACCGATTTCCGTGGTGCCGAGCGCCAGGGCCTCTATCTCATCAAGATAGGCGGCCACTTCCGGGGCGGTAATATAGGCAAGCCGGTCGTTCAGCGGGCTGGATTCGATATAGCAGTTGGCGCAGGTGAGATTGCACAGGGTCCCCGTGTTGATCCACAGCGTATTCAGCCGGCCGAGCGCGACCACTGCCCTAACCGACCCGTCGGCGGTGACGGACGGGTCGCGGAATTTAGCTGGATCTAGTGGTTTTATAGTGGCCGTGCCATCCATGACCTGGGTGGGGACCTCCTCAAAAAAAGAAAAAAATTTACGGTTGGTACCATAACGAAATTGAGCATGCCGATAACAATTATCCAGCATGCTCAACTTATTGTGATGAAAATTTTAGATACGGACGAGCCCTCACCTTCGAAGGTTAGGGTCCTTGAGCGTCATATCCTGTCCCGGCGGCGCGTGGTCGATGGCGTCTTCCAGCGACGCCACCGGCGTCCATTCCTCGGGCGGGCGCGCCTTGTCATGCGGCCCGAGTTGGTCGAGCCCCCAGTAGATTTCAAGGAAATGGCCATCGGGGTCGTGAAATTCAACCGCCACCTGACAGCCGGCCCGCCGCCTGCCCTCGAATTCGATATTCACGCCCATCTTATTCAGATGATTGCGGGCGCGGAACACTTCATCCAGCGTGTCCACCTTGAACGCCATATGGTGCATTTCGGAACTGTCCGCGTCGCGATCGCTGCCGCCCACCAGGGCCACCCCGTGATGATCGGAATTGAGCCGCAGGAACACCATATTTCCGGGCATCATGGATTCGGGATAGACATCGGAAACCCGGAAACCCAGCACCTTGGTGTAGAACTCGGCCGATTTCTGAACGTCCCGAACGCGCAGCACCACGTGGCCGATCTTGGTGATGCCGAAGGGCATATCATCGGGCGTGCTGATTGCCCGCAGCGCCTTCATATGGGGGCTGTTCAGCTCTTCCGTATCGATAACCGCGCGCGGGAATCTGTCATCCATGATGTTATGTCCTTTTAACTTTCTATCGGCAGATCGGGATCGTTGCCCCATTCCGACCATGAGCCGTCGTACCCCTTGATTTTTTCGAACCCGAGCGATTTGAGCATCACATAGCTTTGCGACGACCGGTGATGGGTCTGGCAATGCATGATGATTTCCTTGTCGGGCGTGATGCCGCGCTCATTCAGCATCGCCTTGAGCTCGGCCTCGGGCTTGAGGCGGAAATTATTGCCGCGATCCAAGGTCATCATCCAGTCCAGATTGACCGCGCCGGGGATGTGACCGCCGCGCGCCGCGCGCACGTCCGAGCCGTCGTATTCACCCGCCGTCCTGGCATCCAGCACCACCATGTTGGGATCATCGAGATGGCTGAGGATGTAGTCCTTGTTGGCGATGGCGCTGTCCCCCAGCGTCACCGCGTATGAACTGGGCGTGGGGATATTGGGCGTTGTCTCCACCGGATGGCCTTCGGCCGACCAGCTATGAAAGCCGCCATTGATCAGCGAGAAATTGGCGTGTCCGATAACATCGAGGGTCCACAGGAACCGGCTCGCCTTGCCGGTGCCTTCGCCGTCATAGGCCACCACATGATGCTCGGGCGTGAGCCCGATGCCGGAGAGCGCCGCGCTTAGCTGCTCCGCCCCGGCGATGGTGCCCATGGCCGGCGGCCGCGGCCCGATCAGGGACGCATAGGCCAGATTGACCGCGCCGGGCACATGACCCTGCGCGTAGGCCTGCGCCTCGTTCAGATCCACAATCAACAGACCGTCCGTGCCAAGCACCGCCTCCAGCGCAGCCGCTTCGACGATCACGGGCAAAAGCGCCGCTGCCATTTCAAAGTCTCCTCGCCTCGATTGCCCGGACAGTAGCCGATTTCCGCCGTCCGTGGAAATGGCGTACCGGCCCGGCCCCCGGCGCACCGAAATGGAACGAGTTGGGAGAAAAAATCTCTTTTTTCGACGAACAACCCCATGCACAGTAGAGCACCGCCCGATTTTTGACAGAAAAGAACAATTTGGCCCGCTATTTTGACACGATCTACCTTTCGGCGACGTCCTTTTTTGGAACAACGCACCCCCAAATCCGCGCTTCGGATTCCGTATTGACCCTGCGGCGCCGCACACTACCTATCCCAAGGGAACACACGCAAAAAGCCCCCGCGGGGTGATGGAGGCGAAATATGACGAGTTATCTTCTTACACCAGTATTCGCGCTGGGACTTCTTGTTCAGACCACCATGGCCTTTGCCCCAGTTAGGTAAATTTTATAAAAGTTGTAGTCAGATCGGGGAGAGCCCGCATGAGTTACGCCAAAGGTTGAACAGCACGGTACGGGGCGCGCCGCCGGAGACGAATCATGGGCTATTTCGATAACCTATCCAACGGTTCGTTCAAGATTACAGATCAGGGTGAGCGCTATTTCTACCCCTGGGGCTCCTTGGGTCCGGGCTACGAGGTTGCCTCCGACGAGGAATTTAACCGGCTGCGGCGGGGCTTGAACCGCTTTTTCATGCTCGCCATACTTTGGGCGGCTATCGGCCTCCCATGGATAAAATCGCTTTCCCTGTCATGGATAGCATCCATCGGGCTTTTTATTGCCTTATATGCCGTTCCTTACACAATTGGGCAGATTTATCTGTGCCGGCGGCTGCCACGCACTGACGTTAAAATTTCTTTCCAGGAACGGCAAGCGGTAAGAGACCAGCGGATCCGCCCGGTCAACAAAGTCTTCTGGTGGCTGACGGCCTTGGTTATGCTTGCCATGACGCTCATGATCATCGCCAGCGTTGCCATTGACCCGTCGGTGTTCTGGCTCTTCGGCCTACTGGGAATTCCCGTCTCCGGTGGTCTCTCCGCCTTGGCAATAGAGGCGATCATTGCCAAGCGACGGCTCGATAGCGGGGCGGAAACTGGCTTCATCGTGGACCCTGCACCTGGCCGCCGCCGGCTCAATTGGGCCGGCGGTATCCTGAGCGCCCTTACTCTGAGTGTCCTTGGTGTGGCCGTCCTGCTGGACGACCGGAAGCCCAATACCATCCACACCGCCACCGTTGTCAGCTATAAGACTGATAAATTCAGAATCAGCCAGGGCCGAGAATTAAGCTTTCCGACGAAGGCGGTCATACGATTACCCAATGGACGGGAAGCCGTGGTCGATGTTGCGCCCCGCTATGATTTGACCGTCGGGCAAGCAGTTAAAGTGCTTGAAACAAAATCCAGAAAAAGACGGTTCATGTTCATCAAACCGGTAGACTAGTGTTCCGCCCGAAACGAATGATTCCCATAAGGCGGATTTGATGCGAATCTGTGGGTATGGGCA
>JAQBTY010000291.1 GCA_027624735.1 Pseudomonadota bacterium
TTGTCGGTCACGTAGAGCAGCCCGCGGTGATCCATGGCGACATCGTTGGTTTGCGGCGCGGTGGTGCCCCTGCCGGGTTCCGGGATGAAGTAACCGACTTCTTCCGGCGCCAGCGGGTCCTTGACGTCGATAATGCGCAAGCCGGCCGCGAACCAGGTGACGTAGGTGCGGGTGTCGACCATCTTCTCGCGGAACTGATGGGCGCCGAACCGCCCGCCGGTCTTGCTCGCCTCGGCATAGGGTGAGCCTTCTTCCGGCACGTGATAGGTGGACAGCAATTCCAGCTTGTTCGGGTCGCTCACGTCGAACACATAAAGCGGCCCGTGCGGCTGGCCTACGTCGGCGCCCCGGTTGGCGCGTTGTTCATCGCTGCCGAGCGCGATATCGCGGCCCGCCACCTTGAACGGCACGTGCAGCAGCGTATGGCTGGGCTCTTTCGCGTCGGGGTGCGGGTTATAGGTCGAGAGCGTCTTCGGGTTGGACAGGTCGCTGACATCGATCACGGCAAATCCCGACATCCAGAGGCCGGCATACATCTTGTCCTCGTGGCGCAACGCATGATGCAGCCGGTGTTCCGCGCGCAGCGGATGCGGTTCCTCGCCGCCGGCCACGTTCTGGCCCGGCATCCACCAGCGGCCGACTTCTTCCAGCTTGGCGGGGTTGCTCAAATCGTAAATCATCAGGATGTTGCCGACAAAACCTTCCATCTCGGTCGAAAGATAGAGGTAGTTCGCATCCATATCGAACCGGTGCACGCCTTTGCCGAACGTCTTGTGATGATTGATCAGCTTCGGGTTGGTCCTGTCCGAAATGTCATAGATCCGCACCCCGCCTTCGTCGTAGCCGGGCTCGAACCGCACGCCGTGCTGTGGGCGCTGTTCCGAATTGCAGACCATGATGTCGCCGGCGACCCGCACCTTGTGCGAATGGGTCTGCGGATTGTCCAGCATCAGAGTCGACAGATGCTCGGGCTTCATGGGGTCGGAAATATCCAGGATGGTCGTGCCCTCGGGCCCGTACATATAGCCCAGATAGGCATAGTTCCCATCGATGGTGACCTGCCCCGCGCCGTTCAGATCCATCCGGCTGAGATGCTTGACGTTGGATGAGCTAAAAGTGGTGGTTTCAGTCGCGGCGCGCAGTGCATCGGCCATGGTGTTCTCCCCTGTGACTGTGTGATCGCCGGTACGGTGCGGCGTTGCACTGAGCCTACCGCCATTGCGGGGGAGATGTCACGGGGGTGGCTAAACCATGGATAACCCGCCTCCGGCGCGATCTTGCCAACCTCTCCACCGGCGACTACGCTCCTGGCGGAAATGGTTCCCCGCCAAAAACAGACGGCGGGAATGTGGCTGGTCGATGATGCCGGCGTAAAATATGTTTCTGGGAACAGCGGTGGAGAAAACGATGGCTTGCAAACGATTGGGCACTCTTACGGCGATCGCGCTTGCGCTCGCGGCGACGGCGTCAACCGGGATCACGCCCGCCTATGCGGAATTCCCCGAAAAGCCGATCAAGGTGATCGTCGGGTTTCGCGCCGGCGGCGCCACCGACACGCTGACCAAGCTGGTCGCTCAAAGTCTGACAAAAGAGCTGGGGCAGGCGGTGGTGACGTTGAATATTACCGGCGGCGGCGGCGCGGTCGGGACCGCGGCGGCGGCGCGGGCCAAGGCCGATGGCTATACCATCGTGGTGGGGTCGAACGGCACGCTGACGGTCAACCCCCAGATCCGCAATACGGGCTATACCCACGAAAGCTTCGTCGCGCTTGGCCGTATGGCGTCGGTGCCGCTTGGCTGGGCGGTGCGGACTTCCGACGAGATCAAATCCATGACGGATCTGGTGGCGCACCTCAAAAGCAACCCACGGACAAAATTTACCAGTGTCGGCGCCGGGTCGTCGGTTCATCTTGCCGCCGCGTTGTGGGCCGAGAGTCTGGGTATCAAGGATCTGGTTCATATCGGCAATAGGGGTGGCCGCGGCGCCATCGTCAAACTGCTGTCCGGTGAAGTGAAATTCATCACAATTTCGGCAACGAATTTCCCGTCGCAGCTGAAGAAAGGGATAGGCGATTTGCGGCCGCTGGCGGTCACCTCCGACGGCCGCTGGGAGTACGCCGATCAGATCCCGACCCTGATGGAGCAGGGTTTCAACCAGTCGTTCTATAGCTGGTGGGGATTATTCACGCCCACGGGAACACCGCAGGCGATCCTCGCCACCCTGCGGGCGGCGGTCAAGAAGGTCGTGACCCATCCCGATATGGCGGCGACCATGAAGAAGTTCTATTTCACGCCGGCCTATGCCGATCACACGGCGCTCGCCAAGATTATCGCGAACGATCTCGCGATTAACCGGAAGGCGCTTGCCAGTCTCGGCAAGCTGCGGAAAAAGTAAGGATCCCCAACAGCTTCAGGGCCGGCGCCGCGTCAGCCGCCGGCCCCGTTATGTACCAAATTGATAAAACATCCCGACATCCTATCCGGCCTGTTTATCCTCGTTATCGGGGCTGTCGCGATCATCCTTGGGCAGATGATAGAGATCCCTCCGACGCCGAGTCTGAGCGCCAGATTCTTTCCCATGTTCTGTGGCGCCGGGCTGTTGGCCATGGGCGGCGGCATAATCCATCAGGGCATAAGGGGCGCGCCCGCGCCGCTTCCCTTTCTGTTCGACGCGCGTGTCGGCGCCACCATCGCCGCCTTTCTGGTTTATTTCATGACCTTCGCCATCGTCGATTTCAGGGTCGGCGCGTGGGCGATGATGGTGGTGGGCATGGTTATCCTGGGAGCCCGAAACCGGATGCAGCTGCTGTTTGTCCCGATCGGCGTATCGGCGGCGATCTATCTGATGTTTCGCTACGGCTTTAAAATCCTGTTGCCCATATGGACCTGATTTCAGCCGCCGATTTCACCTGGGCGGTCGACCAGCTGATCAGCCCAAAGGGGCTCCTGTTGTTGGCGCTGGGCGTCATCGCCGGCATGATCTTCGGGGCGGCGCCGGGTGTGACGGCGACGGCGGGCCTTGCGGTCATCACGCCGGTGACGTTCGGCATGGAGTTCGCACCCGCCATGGCATTGTTGCTCGGCGCCTATACCGGCGGCTATTTCGCCGGCTCCATTCCTGCCATTTTGATTAACACGCCGGGGACGCCGGCCAATGCGGCGACGGCCATCGACGGCTATCAGATGGCGCGGGCCGGGCGGGCCGATGAAGCGGTCTGCCTGGCGGTCATCTGTTCCGCCATTGGCGGGCTGTTTTCCGTCGTGGTCCTGGCGACCCTGGCGCCGAATCTGGCCAAGGTGGCGCTTAAATTCACCTCCGTCGAATATTGCAGCCTGGCGCTTCTGGGGCTGGTGGCCGTCGCCGCGGTGTCGGGCACATCGCTTTACAAGGGAATCTCGGCGGCGTTTATCGGCATGATCCTCAGCACAATCGGCGTCGACCCGGTGGAGGGTCACAACCGGCTGACCTTCGATATGGTCGAACTGCTGGGCGGTATCCCGCTGATCCCGGCGCTGATCGGCATGTTCAGCATCACCGAGCTGTTCATCAAGGCCCATGAAAGCCTGACCACCACCGAGGTGCTGCCGCCACAGAAGGATTTTCGCCTGCGTCAGGTCCTGCCGATTTTCCTCCGCACCAAATGGGTGACGCTGAAAAGCGCCATGATCGGTACCGCCATTGGCATCCTGCCCGGGATCGGACCGGCTATCGCGTCCTGGGTGAGCTATGGCGAGGCGTCGCGCGCCGCCAAGCCGGGCGACAAGTTCGGCGAGGGCGAGGAAAAGGGCGTGATCGCGGCCGAAACCGCCAACAACGCCGTCACCGGCGGCGCCACGGTGCCGCTGCTGACCGTCGGCATTCCCGGCGATCCGGTCACCGCCGTGCTGATCGGCGCCCTGCTGGTGCAGGGTATCGATCCCGGGCCGTTTTTTATCCGCGACAACGGCAATAAATTCGTGTTCATTTTTCTGGCGCTCGGGCTCGCCAATATTTTCATGCTGTTCCTGGGGCTTGGCGCGCGGCGGATGTTGCGCTGGGTCGTGCGCATTCCCAACCACACGCTGATCCCCATCGTCGCCATCCTGTCGGCGGCTGGCGGCTATGCGGTGAACTCGACCCCGTTCGAAGTCAACATGATCATCTTCGTCGGCATCGTCGGCTATGTGTTCCTGAAATTCGGCTTCCCCATGGCGCCGGCGGTCATCGGCATGGTGCTGGGCCCCATCGTCGAGGAAAATCTCCGCAACGGCCTCGCCGCCAACGACATGGACCTCACCGTGTTCGTCACCCGCCCCATCAGCCTCGGCGTGCTGATCACCGCGGTGGTGCTGGTCACCTTCCTGCTGCGCCGTGGCCGCGGCATCGAAAATCCGTGATGTGCCCCCCTAGTTCGTCATTGCCGGGTTAAGTCCACCACTGTCCGGTTTATGTCGCTGGGTTATATTGAGCGCGCGGGACAGCGCGCCCCCCCTCCTAACCTCCCCCCGCTTCACGGAGGGAGGGATTTAAAAACAAAATGTTAGAAAAATTCCCCCTCCCCCGCTGGCGGGGGAGGGCTGGGGTGGGGGTGGTCCGGCTCGGTCCTTCAATTGCGTGTCTTTACCCGCCATCTCATCTGCAAATGCGGGCGCCGGCGCGCTTTTCGTTAGCTGTAAAATTTCAAACCGGACAGTAGTCGACCGCGTACGAGGCGGGCGTTTTAAGTGGCGAGGCCTATCGGTGCATCTTCCTATTCAAGGATGATTTCCACCCGGCGGTTCTGCGGCTCGCGGACGCCATCGGCGGTGGACACCAACGGTTCGCTCTCGCCTTTGGCGAAGACTGCAATGTCGCTGGCGGCGATACCAAGCTGCTGCAGCCTCTGGCGCACCGCGTTGGCGCGGCGAGTGGACAGAAGCTGGTTATATTTGGTGGTTCCCGATCTATCCGCATGGCCGGTCAGGCTGAGGCGCACCTTAACCACGCGCTTGGCTTCCGCGGCTGCGCTGCTGACGATGTTCTGGGCCAGGCTGGTAAGGTTTGCCTTGTCCCAGTCGAAGAAGACAAGGAAATTGCGCACGATTGCGGGCGCTGGTTGCGGTTTTGGCGCCGGCGCAGCGGCCGGTTTCGGCGGTGGCGGCGGAGCTGGTTTTGGCGTCATCGTGGGCGCCATTGCAGCGACTGGCATGGGTGTTGGATCAGCCATGGGCTTAGGAGCGCCGAAGGCGAAACGCACACCGAGCATAATCTCGTGGCTCGCATAATCTGCATCGACCGATGCGCCGCCTGTGGTCCTGAAGGACAGATCGGGCACGGCGAAGTAACGGTATCCCAGGGTCACCGTGGTCCGTGGGCTGACGCTATAGGCGATGCCCGCCATCCCCTGATAGGCGAAGCCAATATCGTCGTCATTGATCGCGCTGCCCAAGAACGGCGAGACGCCGTCCGCATCGACGATGGCAACGCCAACGCCGGCGCCGAGATAGGGGCGGATCTTATGCTCGCGAAAGAAATCATAATAGCCGCTGATCATCAGGCTGGCGGCGCTGGCGTCGCCCGAAGCGGCCGTGCCGCCGACGCGGCTTATCCCGTTGACTCAGGTGGCGCTAGATGTAGTGTTTGCGCGACCGGCTTGCCCGG
>JAQBTY010000292.1 GCA_027624735.1 Pseudomonadota bacterium
TCAACCGTGGGAAACAAGCGTTGGAATCGCAACACTAGGCCCGCGCGAAAAGAAAGGCGGGCGTTTGATGCTCGACGTCCGCCACGGTGGTGAGGCCGGTCGTTGTCAGGGCGGAGACCGATTCGAATATGGCGTCCGACAACGCAAGCCCGCCGGTCATCAACGGCCATGTCATCAGGGCTGATCCAGCGAGGAACGTGAGCGCGATGACGGCGAGGGACTCGTTTACCTGCAGATCGGGCTGCGTCGGAAACCGCCGGCAAAGCAAGGCGCCGGCGACGGCCAGGAAAAACATCAGGGCGGCGCGTTCGGCGAATTCAAGGTCCCCAAGCGCAAGCGAGAAACCTGCTGCGACGGCGATCATCACCGCGATCGCGAGAAGGAGGTCGCCGAAATATCGCGTGACAACGCGTAATCGGACAGCGTAGGCAAGCGATTCGAATCCAGCCATGGAACCTCAATTGCCTTCCCCTTAACTCCGATGATCGGCAGGCGCCAACCTGGAATCAGGTGCCAAGGTACGGTGATTGGCCGGTTTTGTCGAACAATGGCTGATGACTTATTCGGCGGAAAAGCGGTGGGCAACCATAGCGGCTGATTCCAAAACTCGCTGATCGAGACCTATGATCCATGCTTCAAGACGGCCCTTCCGGCCTCCTCAGCATGAGGAATTTATCTTTATTTCTCAACCGCCTACCTCATGCTGAGGAACCGCCCAAGGCGGCGTCTCGAAGCATGGGCCATGAGCCTGGCTCTGCGACGTTTGGTATAACATCAAGGACCGGCTCGGCGGCACCAGGGCAAAAACAAAAACGGCGGGTCTTGCGCCCGCCGTTTTCGCTGTCGTTGCGTCTCGATTTTTATAGATTAGGTTTGTTTTATTCGGCCGCTCCTGGGGCCGTTTCTTGAACTGGCAGGTCGGTCGCCGCCATCTGGCGTCTGATCCGGTCGCGCAGGGCATCGATGGGTTGGATCTTGCCTCTCTTTTCAAAATGCCAATAGGTCCAGCCGTTGCAGGCCGGCGCGTTCTGGACGCGCGCGCCGATCTGGTGGATGGACCCGCGTTCGCCTTTGGTGGTGATACTGCCGTCGGCGTTGACCTTGGCAACGATGCGCTTGCGAATATCGAACAGTTGATCGCCGGCGTGCAGCAGCCCTTCTTCGATCACCGAACCGAAGGGGACACGGGGTTCGGTCCGCTTGTTGGGTGTCGATAGAACCGTCACGTCGGCTGACGCCGGTTCGGTGGCGGCGATGCGTTGGCTGGCGACCTTTATATAGTCCGCTTCGCGCTCGATACCGATCCAGTCGCGCCCCAGCTTCTTGGCCACCGCGCCCGTGGTGCCTGATCCAAAGAACGGATCAAGCACAAGATCGCCTGGGTTGGTGGCGGCCAGCAGCACGCGATACAAAAGTGATTCAGGCTTTTGCGTGGGGTGGGCCTTGCGCCCGTCTATTTTCAGCCGCTCCGCGCCGCTGCAGATCGGGAACAGCCAGTCGCTCCGCATCTGTATCCCGTCGTTGAGCGCCTTCATGGCCTGGTAGTTGAAGGTCGGTTTCGCGGTTTCTTCCTTGGCGCACCAGATCAGCGTTTCATGGGCGTTGGTGAACCGCTTGCCGCGGAAGTTCGGCATCGGGTTGGTCTTGCGCCAGATCACGTCGTTCAGGATCCAATAGCCCAGATCCTGCAGCGTCGCGCCGACACGGAAAATATTGTGGTAGCTGCCGATGACCCATAGCGATCCCGTGGGTTTCAGCACGCGCCGCGCCGCGCTCAGCCAGCCGTGGGTAAAGGCGTCGTAATCGGCGAATGTCGCGAACTTGTCCCAGTCATCCTCGACGCCGTCGACCCGGCTGTTATTGGGCCGGTGCAGCTCGCCCGAGAGCTGCAGATTATAGGGCGGGTCGGCAAAGATCATATCGACGCTGTTGGGCGGCAAGCCATTCATCGTGGCGATGCAGTCGCCGGTGAGGATCTGGTTGCGCGGCATGGCTTCTTTTTCAAACATCGGCGAAACATGATTCAGTGCGGAGTCCGCGTCAAGAAAAATATTTCAATTCAATTGCTTATGGGCATATGTTGAGTCTTGACTCAATAGAGACTCAACATCTTGACGATGGGGGCAAAACTTTTTCGGTGATGCGGTGTGACGCCAAGCCGGTTTAAGGCCGCTTGGTGTTCGGCCGTTCCGTAGCCCGCATTGCGTTCCCAACCGAAGCCGGGATAGCGCGCGCCCAGCCGTACCATGAGCCGGTCGCGGGTAACCTTGGCGATGATGGAAGCCGCCGCGATGGACAGCGAGATGCCATCGCCCTTGATGATGGTGCGCGCCGGGCAGGGCAGGGGCGGCAGCCTGTTGCCATCGACCAGGGCCAGATCCGGCAACACGTCCAGCGCACCCACCGCGCGCCGCATGGCGAGGAACGTCGCACCCAGAATATTAAGCGCGGAAATTTCCGCGGTGGCTGCGGCGCCGATCCCGATGCGGGCGCAGGTCCGCAGTTGTTGCGCGATATCCCTCCGCCGCCTGGCGCTGAGCCGTTTGGAATCATCGATCGCCTCGGCGAGGCTTAGCGGCAGGGTTGCCACATCCAGGATCACGGCGGCGGCGACGACCGGTCCTGCCCAGGGGCCGCGCCCGACTTCGTCCACACCGGCAACGACGCCCCCGGCTTCCGTCTCGAGGCGCAGGTCAGGCATTTGGTTTGGGTATCACGGTTTCTTCAGGTGGTTGCACGTCTTCTTCAGGTGGTTTCCCCTGTGGCTCGCCGTCATTCGGCGGGGCGGACACATCCGCCAGCGGCGTCTCCGAAGCGGAATCCGGCTTCACCGTTTCTTTGCTGAATCCTATTCCAAATTTTCCTGCCCGGCGTGTGACTGTCGACCTTGCGCCGCCGGTCAGCCGCGCCGCGCCGCGCCCGACACGGAGAAAGAACGCTCTCTCGCCGACAAAGGTCGCGTCGAGGACCTGGTTCCAGGTTTCGAACGGCCTCTCCATGACGAGTTGCAGCCGGCGCGCCGTTGCCAGCCAGAACGGGCTCAGGGCGAGGCTCAGCACGGTGACGGATATGATGAGTTTGGATTCCTCCGGCGATATGGCGGCGACGGACAGCCCCGCCGCGGCGAGCAGGAACGAAAATTCTCCCAATTGCGACATCATGATGCCGGCCTGGAAGGCTCGGGTCCAGGTCTCCCCGAGAAAACGCAGGATAACGATATTGAGCACGCTCTTGAACAAGGTGACGATGAGAAACAGGACCAGGACAGTCCAGAGGTTGTTCCAAATATAATCCAGGTCGATCAGGAGTCCGATCGACAGGAAAAACACCATCAGCATGATGCTCTGGATCGGCCGTACGACCTCAAGCATGGGCCGGCGCTCGGCGCTGTTGCCGATGGCGAGCCCGGCAAGGAAAGCGCCGTAGGCCGGCGACAGCCCCATGGCGCCAACCGCGGCGCCGGCGCCAAAGCAATAGACCAGCCCCGCCAGAGGTGAGAGATCCACGTGACCGGTGATGATCTTGTAGAAGGGCAGGTGGTGCCGGCCCGTGCTCAGCAGAAACTTGACCAGCCCGAAGAGTAAAACAACCGAGGTGACGATCTGGATGACCGACTTAATGTCAAACGCGTTCATCCCAAGGTTTTCCACCACCAGCAACATGGGCAGGAAAGCCAGGTCCTGGGCGATCAGAACCGCGACGGTGACGCGTCCCACCCTTGCGCGCAGGACGCCGACATCTTCGAGCATTTTGATGGCGACCGCCGTGCTGGAGAGGGTGATGACGAACCCCAGCAAAATGGCGGTCGAGGGGGAAATATTCAAAAACCACGCGACGGCGAATATGGCGATCAGGCAGCCGGTGGTCTGCAGGGCGACCGCCGGCAGCGCGATGCGCCAGGTATAGCGGAGCGTGCGGACACTCAGCTCCATCCCGACGATGAAAAGCAGAAGCAGCACGCCAAGCTCGGCAAAGCCCGCGATCAGTCCGTGGCTTTCTACCAGTTTGAATCCGGTCGGACCCAACAGGACGCCAGCCAGCAAATATCCGACCAGCGGCGGCTGCCTGAAATGCGCCAGCAACATGCCGCAGGCAAGCGCCGTCAGAACAACGAATGCGAGGCCGGTCAGGTCGGTGGCATGTTCCATAGGGAGACGAAATCCATCACGGGCCTGATTTTTATCATATTATGTTATGAAGGATTAAGTTTAAAAAAGGGCAAGTTGTCCGTCGCGCGCCAGCGGCGGGTGGAATTGGCCGGTATCCAGGCTGAACCGCTCGATCTCATCGTATCCAAGTCGCCGGCTGGCGATCGCAAAGCGTTTCTTCAGCAGGGCGGCATACTCACCGGTGCCCCGCATGCGCGTGCCAAAGGCCGCTTCGTAGGCTTTGCCGTTCCGCGTGTCGCGGATAAGGCTCATAACATGGCGGGCCTTGTCCGGCGCGTGGGTTTCCAGCCATTCCACGAATAAATCCCTGATCTCCAGCGGCAGGCGCAGCAGAATGTAAGAGGCGGTGCCGGCGCCGGCCTGGCGGGCGGTCTGGAGAATTTCCTCCATCTCGTGATCGTTGAGGGCCGGTATCATGGGCGCCGCCATCACGCCGGTTGGCACACCCGCCGCGGCCAGCGCCCTGATCGTTTCAATCCTGCGCATCGGCGTCGCCGCGCGCGGTTCCAACTTGTTGGCCAGGGTGCGGTCGAGCGTCGTTACCGAGACGCAGACCTGGGCAAGGCCGCGTTCGGCCATCGGCGCCAGGATATCGAGGTCGCGAAGAACAAGCGCCTACTTGGTGACGATCCCGACCGGATGGTTGAAGGCTGACAGCACTTCGAGGATGGAGCGGGTTATGCGCAGTGATTTTTCGGCCGGCTGGTACGGATCGGTGTTGGTGCCCATGGCGATGACGGCGCATTTGTAATTCGGCCGCCGCAGCTCTTTTTCAAGAAGCCGCGCCGCTTCCGGTTTGAACAGGATGCGGCTTTCGAAATCGAGCCCCGGCGAAAGACCGAGGAATGCATGGGTCGGCCGGGCAAAGCAGTAAACGCAGCCATGTTCGCAGCCGCGATAGGGGTTGATGGATTGGTCGAACGGGATGTCGGGCGAACTGTTGCGGGCGATAATGGTCTTGCTGGTATCGCGGATCAGAATGGTTCGGAGCGGCGGAAGATCATCCTCATTCCCCGCGCCCTGCCAGCCGTCATCGACCGGTTGTGCTGTCAGCCGCTCGTACCGGTTGGTCTGGTTGGAGACCGCACCCCGGCCTTTGATGGGGCCTTTGGCGGGCGTATCGGACAGGGTATCCATGATGCAATCATAATGCCCCTCGATATAGAACAAATCAAGAACAATTATTCGTGGGGTGGACAGATTTGTTCTTTCCGGGCGCAAAAGGAAATGGCGGACCCAAGGGTCCGCCATTTCCTCTAGACGCCCTCCCCAGATCTCCAGATCAGACGCGTCGGCGGCGTAAGCCGTAATCGACCGCGCCTTAACCATAAATTCAACTGGAGAATGCCGTTAAAGAAGGGTCATTGCTACCTCCCTAGCCCGGATTATTCACGGTGGTCGGATGGTTTGAGCAAGGCGCGTGGTATCGTCCGGGTTGACG